>NZ_JAMYUS010000028.1:0-80366 GCF_040323255.1 Mesorhizobium sp. M0052
TCGACAACCGAGCGCTTGAAACTCTCGCCGTGTCTGGACATGCAAAACCCCCGAAGGTTGTGTCCAACTTTCGGGGGTCAGTTCAAAATTTGGGGGCTTTGTTATAGAACGGCAGCGAGTGGGTGTTCGCTGCTGGTCGAGGTCCCGCAAGACTCGGCCGGGCTCGCATCACCTCGCCGGTCGGTGCGAGCCCACAATCGCGGCCATCTGGCCCCCTGTTTGAGCTTGGGCTTCATCAGAATGAAGGGCGACATGGTTCATCCGAATGTAGAAAGTTGAGTCGGGGGGAGGTGAGAATGAGGCTACCAGGAAATGTGTTGGCTGGGAGAACGCCGAGGTGCAGTGCGGTCCGCGAAAGCGATCAATGAGGTTGAATGCGCAGAACGTGCCGCCAAGACAGCCAGGTTGAAATCGCTACGCTTGGCTCAGATCTTCCCAGAGGCCGACCCGCACTTTTCGTTCAACGAGGAACTCGACTGCTCGGTACTTGTCGCCGTGCTGGCTCGGGAACCGCATAATTATCCAAAGCGGCCCGAATCCCATTCTTTCCGGCGGCTGCCCCTGCGACGAGGCCTTTGATCTCCTCAAGCAGCGCCGTTAGGCTTTGTCAACAATCGGCTTTTTTCGCCGTGGCGACCCCACATGGCTCTCAACAACGCGCACGTGCTCGGCGTCGACAGTCACGAGTGGCCGGAGGCTGACGGTTACCTTGTCGCCGTCGATGCGCGTGACCGGGCCGACTAATTCCATATGCTCGCCGATCACGGCCTTCGAAGTCGAATCGACAAACGAATGCGCGTGATTGCCAATATGATTATATCTTAGGCAGAGGGGGCTCTATCTTCCCGCGCGGCGGCCCATTTCTATGGATGGTAGCGCTAGCTGATGCGTAAGCGATGTTCCGACGGCACCTTTCGGGGATCGGCGTGTTTGGAGCCGGTGCGCCGGTTCGAGGTGTTCACGGGCTCCGGCCGGCGACGCGAGTGGCCCCCAGAGGAGAAGGCGCGGATCGTTGCGGAGAGCTACGAGGCTGGTGAAACGGTTTGTGCTGTAGCTCGCCGATATGCGCTTTCCCCGCAGCAACTGTTTGCCTGGCGCCGAGCTGCGCGTCAGCCCTCGGCAGAGGCGACAGCATCAGAATCTCTGTTCGTTCCTGCGGTGGGTGCAGCGTCCTTGCCGTAACCGGTGGCGCAGCGCCCACGACCACGGAAGCAGAAGACGGTCCGCGACGCCGGCGTGATCGAGCTTGAGATCGACGGTGTCGCCATGCGCGTTGGCCGTGGCGCCGATACAAGACGGTGGCTGCGGTAATCCGCGCGCTTAAGGCAACGACGTGATCGGGCCGACGGGTGCGGTCAAGGTAATGGTGGCGACAAAGCCAGTCGACTTCCGCAAGGGTGCGGAGGGGCTGGCGGCGCTGGTGCGCGAGACAATGGGCGCCGATCCGTTCAGTGGGGCGGTTTACGTCTTCCGCGCCAAGCGGACGGACCGGATCAAGCTGATCTTCTGGGACGGCACTGGCGTCTGCCTCTATGCCAAGCGTTTGGAGGATGGGGAGTTCCGCTGGCCGAAGGTGCATGACGGCATGATGCGGCTGACGGCCGCGCAGCTCTCGGCGCTGCTCGAAGGTCTCGACTGGCGGCGCGTCCATGAGGCGCGCCGGACCCGTGTTCCAGCCCAGGCCGGCTGACCCGCGACGAAGTGAATCAGCCTGGATTCCGCTGTCGCGGGCTGTCGGCGAATATGGTCTGATCCGGTCATGGCGATGACGGCGGACCAGCTTCCCGACGATCCGGATGCGCTCAAGGCGATGGTCCTGGCGCGCGACGTCGAGAACGCCCGGCTGATCCAGATCATCAAGGAATTGCAGCGCCACCGCTTCGGCCGTCGTGCTGAGACGCTCCCCGAGGATCAATTGCTGCTGGGGCTCGAAGAGGCCGAGCAGATCGAGGCCGCCGGTGACGAAGAGCAGGCACAGACCGCTCATGGCGAACGTCAGGCGCGTGTCGCAAAGCGCCGAGCGAACCGGGGCGTGCTGCCATCCCATCTGCCGCGCGTGGAGATGGTGGTCGACATCGAGGACCATGCCTGCCCGTGCTGCCGCAATGACTTGCACCGGATCGGTGAGGACGTGAGCGAGCGGCTCGATATCGTTCCGGCGCAGCTGCGTGTGATCGTCGGGCGCCGGCCCAAATATGCCTGCCGCGCCTGTGAGGATGTGGTCATTCAGGCTCCCGCGCCGGCGCGGCTGATCGAGGGTGGTCTTCCGACCGAGGCAACGGTCGCCCAGGTGCTGGTCTCCAAATACGCCGATCACTTGCCGCTCTATCGTCAGGCGCAGATCCATGCCCGGCAAGGCATCAATCTCGATCGCTCCACGCTCGCCGACTGGGTCGGCCGCGCCGCCTGGCACCTGCGTCCGGTGCATGAGCGGCTGCTTGGCAAGCTGAAGACCTCACCAAAACTCTTCGCTGACGAGACCACGGCGCCGGTGCTCGATCCCGGCCGCGGCAAGACCAAGACTGGGCAGCTCTGGGCCTATGCCCGCGATGACCGACCATGGGAGAGGAGCGACCCGCCGGGCGTCGCCTATGTCTATGCGCCGGACCGAAAGGCCGAGCGGCCGATTGCTCATCTCGCAGGATTTGGCGGAATCTTGCAGGTCGACGGTTATGGCGGCTATCGCGTGCTGGCCGAGAAGAGCGGCGTGACGCTCGCCTTCTGCTGGGCACATGTGCGCCGGCGCTTCTATGAACTGGCGGCAGCCGGTCCCGCGCCGATCGCCAGCGAGATGCTCAGACGGATCGCTGAACTCTACAAAATCGAGGACAGCATCCATGGCCGATCGGCCGACGAGCGCCGCGCTGCGCGTCAGGAAAAGAGTACTCCAATCATCGCAGCACTCGACCCATGGCTGCGTGAGAAGCTCGGCCTGATCAGTCAGTAGACCAAGCTCGCAGAGGCAATCCGCTATACGCTCTCACGCTGGGAAGGCCTCTCGCGCTTCCTCGAAGACGGCCGCATCGAGATCGACAGCAACACCGTCGAGCGCTCCATCCGTCCGATCGCGCTAAACCGCAAGAATGCGCTCTTCGCAGGCTCTGACGGCGGCGCCGAACACTGGGCCGTCATCGCCTCGCTGATCGAAACCTGCAAGCTCAACAGCGTTGAGCCGCTCGGCTATGTCGCCGATGTCCTCACCAGGATCGTCAACGGCCATCCTAACAGCCAGATCGACGATCTCCTGCCCTGGGCCTACATCGACAAGCTCGAGCTCAAGGCCGTGGCCTGAGAACAGCGCTTACGCTGATGCGACATCATACTGCAGCGATATTTTAGAATGAGCTAATTGCCTGAAAGCCTTATCATTGATCCAGACGCGGAACTGGAGGACGGGTGCGTTGTGGTCGCTATGTTTGGAGGCGGTCATCCCCAAACCATGAGCTGGCGCAACAATCACGGGCGAGGCTATGCGGGTCGCTTTGCCGCCAAGGGAAGTCTGCACGAGACGTTCCTTCTCGATTCCCTGCTGTGCGGACGAGGGCCATCTTCTTGCATTCGCATCCTCGGCCGGGTGTTCGGCGACCGGCGGCGCTTCCCGCGCTACAGAACCTGGAACGATCCAGTTTAATTCTCGAATAATTTGGCTCGCTGCCTCTGGCGGGCTTTTTTGTTGCTCAGCCCCAACGTCTCGACGCCGGGCTGCGGAACGCAAACGTCGTGATGTCGTCACGGGAAATCCCGATGTCGCTGAGCATGTCGTCTGGTGACTCGCTCAACTCGTCCGTTGCCTTCAACAGCGCCTTCTGCTCGGCTCGATGACGGACCCAATCGGCAAGGGGACCAACTGCGACAAGAGGAAGATTCACAAGCCTAGGAAGGTTCAAAAGCATCGTACCACTCCCTTTACCGCTGCAGTAAACTGCACGTAGCCTACGCTGATACGTCGATGCGTCTGTTACAAACCTCACAGAACGATCCGAACGGGCAAAAACTGCCCGGATGCCTGACGGTGGCGGGCCTTTTAGATATTAGCAATGCATAAAATGCGAGAAGGTTCATGGCATGGTTGTTAGCAAACTCGCTGCTATCGTGCGACGCAGGGCTCGGTGGATGGTGTGCTGGAATGCGCGGGGCTGGATGGATCCGGGGTCTGATGGAAGCTGACGCTCGCGATCTGCGGGGCGAGATCAGTCGGCTCCAAATAGACTTGATCGCTGCCGCCAACTCTCAGGGTAAATCCAGGCTCCATGACGTCGCGCACACACTGCGATGCCAGAAGGCGCGGCTGGAACGTCTGGAGGAGTGCCTCGCTTCAATGACGTCGAATGTCCGGCCAGAGGCATCCGCAACCCCGCCCCATGAAGGCCGGCCGTAAAAGGCAGCTCATCATTTCCGAAAGAGAACCCGCTGCCTCACAGTGGCGGGCTTTTTATTGCTCAGCCCCTACGTCTCGACGCCGGGCTGCGGAACGCAAACGTCGTGATGTCGTCGAGCGCGATCCGTCCAATCCGGTCTGGTGCAGACCGTGCGCGGTATTGGGTAACGGCTCAGCGTGGAATAGGCGCGCCTTGGCCAGGACGTCACTTTTTGCGTGGTACCGACCGATACCAATCACGCTGAGCGTCGCTGACCTGGTGAACAACGGGAGGGCGAGCGGGCGCGGGCAGGTCGCCGAAGCCCCGTAGGTAGGTGGCGTTTGGCATTGCGAACGCGACGTACTTGTCCGTGGCAGATAGTCGGTGGGCGTAGCGATCGGAAAGCTTTTTCGGAGAGGCGATCAGCTTCGGCCCATAGGAATCGGTCGTTGCGGCGAGTTGGCACTCTGAATGGCCGGGCTGGTACGATAGGCGGCCGATCTCACAACGACGATAGAACCTCCCGCGACGGCTGCCCCGGCAATCAGGTCAACCAAGTGATGGCCACCTTCCGGCATCGTACTGACGATCATGGTGATTTCCAAAACGACGACCGGCCAAAAGACAATCCGGAAATATCGCATCGAATACGCGATCATAACACCAAGGCTCGTGTGGAAAGAAGGGAACGTCACGAGCGGTTGAGCCTCACTCAAAAGTAAGGCGAACGGTTCGCCGGATCGCAGCTTCAGCAAAGTCGGGTGGTGCCACATCCCGGCATGAGCGGTGAAATTGCAATGTGGTGGCTGGCGGATTGAAGAACGCATAGGCGCCCGCAGCCGGGGCCAATGCGACAACGACCCCTACGATCGTAAGGCAGACCGCGCTGACTACAAAGTATTCAAGCAGTCGATCCATCCGGTGCATGAAGGCGTGCACCACTGCGACAATAATCATTTGCAAGCCGATGGAATGGTACGACGCCACCAGGATGGCACTGGCAGCCGAGCTACGATTGGTCAATTCCAAGAAGGCAAGCCAGTCGAAACCGAGCGTTCGGTCAAGTGCCGCTAGGTTTCCATCAATCAGTGGCCTGCTGTTAGCTGAAGCGAGGCAGATGAAGACGGCGATGGCAATCCCGAAGGGTATCGCGAGAGCACACAGATGTAGCAACGCATATCCTGCCCCGACCAACGTTCGGATCAATCGGGCAGGACGAGAGTCATCGCCCCGGATGCGATGAGCGACTAGGGCTACAACTCCATATAAGACAACGACGAGACCTGTTACCTTCGCGACGATCCAGATGTTTGAAGGATCAAAATAGCGTTCGAATAGGGCAACCAAACTAATACGGGTCCTGCAACAAGAGCCGTCAAACTCAATGATAAAAAAACGAACCGCCGACCTTCCCCATTACAACGCACCTCGCCACCTACGAGGCAGCGATAAGAATGGAAGTAGCATTGGAGTCGTCCGCCGGTACACATCGTATTCGGGGAACGCAGCCCGCAAGACCTTCTCCTCATTGACCAGCCGCCGATATTGGAAGGCCAGGGCGATGGCGCCGATCGCAGCCGCTGTCCAGGTTGGATTACCGAGGACAAGGCCGACCAAAACGATCGCCTCGCAGGCATAGAGTGGGTGTCGCACGATCCGGTAGGGGCCTGCCGTGACAAGTCGCCTGGCCTGCGCAGTGATGCTGAACGATCTGCCGAGCCACCATAGGCACCAAATGCAAAGCGTGAAACCAACTATGGTGATGAAGTTGGCAACAAGCTGAACTTGGGGAAGCATCTGGGCGCGATGGGCGGCAATCAAAGTTACGGTGGCGAAGCATCCGATCAGCGCCGAGATTCGGGGTTCGATCCCTTGCGCCGTTTTCACAGGCGGAAGCCGCCCTACCGTGGTGGCAACAATGAGCACAAGAAAACCAAGGGCTGCAACGTCCGCAGCGACATCGACGGCCACCGCAAGCGTCCATTCCGCGTTACGCAGAAGTGAAATCAGAGCTCCGGCCTTCAAGGTGGCGCACATCGTGAAATAAAGTGTCATCACGGCACGCCCGATGAAATCACGCATCTCCGGCGGCAGGAGCGTCATTTGTTTTACCCTTCGGTATTAGTGGATAGGCGAGTTGCTCGACATAGGTTGGAGGTATCGCATCATCGATCCCGTAGCGCTCTGGCACCGTATTCCCAGGCAGGTACATCGTTCCAAAAAGCACGTCGATAAATGCAAGCTGACCTGCGAAATTCTTGTCGTATGCCGCGCGGTCATGAGCGTGATGCCAATGATGAAACTGGGGCGAGGCGATCAGCCACCGAAGCGGACCGACATTTAGCTTGACGTTGGCATGCAGCAACAGGCCGTGAGCGTGGAAAATGAACCCGAACAGGGCGATCGCAGGATTATTAAAGCCCAACAAGTAGATGGGTACGAACGACGCGCTTTTGGTGAGAGCCAAGTCGACGGGATGAATCCTGTGGGCGGCCAGCCAATCTAGCTCTTCAATGCTGTGATGGATTGCATGAAAGCGCCACAAGAATGGAACGGCATGAAAGGCACGGTGCACTGCGTAGAATCCGAAGTCCGCAATGACTATGATCTCTGCCACCTGCAGCCAAACCGGTTGTGATGACACAGCGCTGCCAACATAGGCCGGAATCAGTTGTCCCACAGTGCTCGTCGCCAGCGTAACAGCCGCTATCAAGCCAATGGTTGTCGGGATGCTGTTGAAGAGAGCGTAAATCAGGTCGTTGAAGAATGCTTTTCTCAGTATTTTTTGATCGCGTCGCAGCGCAAACAGCTGCTCGATCGGAACGAAGATCAGAACCGCAATCAAAAGCGCTTTGAGATTCAAAAGATACATGTGGCGCCCCGCCGGCAACGACCAAACCCAACCACTTCGCAGGCTTTAGCGCAAGCTAATGATTTACAAAGGGTTAATCCACCTCCCCAACCCTGCGCAAAGCCCTGACTGGGGCACCCCAAAGGCGTAGAGGCAGCCACCTGTCAGGCCAACAGACCGACTAGGATTATCAAGCTGTTGTAGATATGAAACGCCAATGTGCAGATCGAAGCGACCGAGATTGGAACGCCGAACGGCACCACCCCCTTGCGATCCAGATGCTCAACATAAAGGCGGAAGGCACCTTCGGGAAGCATGAACGGGTTCTTCACGATTAAAGCCGTCGCGAGGGCGAAAACCAGGAGCAGTGCGGAAAACACGATGAGATCGCTGCCGCCGATCAGGAACGGCGTAACCGCCATCAGTTTGACATCGCCCGCTCCAACTTTGCGCAGAGCCCAGAACGGGAAGAGCGCTATGAACAGCACGAGGCCAGCAAGCGCACTCAGGCCCATATTCCACCACGATCCTGATAGAAGCGACAGGAACTGCAGCGATCCCAGCCCGAGGCATAAAAGCAGCATCACATCCCGGTTGGATATTTTCTGGGTGGCGAAATCTACCCAAGCGATCCTTGCCAGCAGCGGGATCGCGAGCACCTTCAGCAGCAGCGATGCGGCGAGCAACATGCCGGCCTACCGCTCGATATTCTGCACACTGGACGACAGCAGCTTCAGATTGTTGGCAACTGTCGGATCGCTGGGCGCCAGTTCGTAGGCTTTGAGGAAATTGGTGCGAGCATCCTGCAGCTTGCCGCGAAGCAGATAGGAATAGCCGAGATTGTTGTAGTATTCGGGCGTACCGCCGATCAGCTTGAAGGCGCGGCTATACGCCAGATCAGCGAGGTCGAAACGGCGAATACGGTCGCAGGAGGCGGCAAGGCCAAGCCAGGCAATGCCGTCATTGGGCCCAAGTCGGGTGGCCTTGTAAAAAAGGGCGCCGGCATTGCCGTAGTTTTCAGAGCGAAACTGGGTCTTGGCCTCGGCGACGGCCTGGTCCGAAGCATAGTAGTCGACGTCGCTGATCGTCTTCAGGCCGTCGAACGTATCGCCAAAAGACGTGACGTCGCCTTTGGAGGGTTCGTTGGTGCGGACGACATCATCACTACCATTGGTCTGGCAACCAGCAAGCAGGACGAGCAGCACACCGGCTGCAGCGGCGAAGCGTATTTTCCCTGTCATTTCGTCCCCCAGGGCCCCCCCCACTTCAATTAGAACCAAAGCATATGATTGCTCAGAAGAAAATGCCTTTCATGCGGATTACCACCGGCAGCATGACTACCATCATCACAACTGGAAAAATGCAGAGCCCCAAAGGGATCATCATCTTGACCGGCAAAGAATTGGCCTTTTCCTCGGCACGCATGATTCTCTGGCCTCGCATTTCGTCGCTGTAGACGCGCAGGGCGTCCGTCAGGCTGGTGCCGAGTTCCTCGGATTGCCGAAACAGAACCGCCAGGGCCCGCGCCTCTTCAAGCCCGATGCGGTCAGCGAGCCCACGCAGCCCCTCGCGGAGCGGCTTGCCGGCGCGCAACTGCAAGGTCATGATCGCAAGCTGGATGCCGAGCCATTTGTGGGTTCCGGCCAGTTCGTTGCTGACGCGCTCGACCGCCGCCTCGAGACTCATGCCAGCATCGGCGCAAGTGATGATCATGTCCATGAAATCGGGAAAGCCGCGACGATAGATTTGCTTTTGCCCATTCTCGAACCGGTCAAGCGCGACACTTGGAATCACAAGGCAAGCCAGCCCAAGCAAGGCCGCGCCCCCAAACGCAACAAGACTGGGCAAATTGGGCGGCAAAACATTTGACAGCAGCGCGTAGGTCGCGGCAAAGCCGAGGCAGACCGCACCGAGCCGCGACAGAGTATAGATGAGGGGGGCGCTCGCTTGGTAGAAGCCTGCACGAAAGAGTTTTGCCTCAAGTGCATTCGGTTCGTCGCGTTCCTTTTCGATCGATCGAAAATAGGCGTCGACGGGTTGCTGCGCAGAGATCCTGGCCAGTTGTTCCTGGCCGACAAGCGAGCGGCGGTTGGGAATGCCCTCTGCCAGCAGGCTTTGCGCAACCAGTTTCCGAGTCTGCAACACCGGCATAAAGACAAGCGCACCTAACAGGAAAAGCGCCATGGCCGCCAGGAAAACGGCGATAGAAACCACAAAGCTGAGATCTTGGGGGAAGGAAAAAAGGTTCATAGCTCGCCCCGTCAAAAATCGAAATTGACCATGCGGTACATGATGAAGTCACCCAGCAGCGCCCATAAGCCAAAGACCGTAAAAACCGGCGTGATCAATGGACTGCCCCATACGTCGCCGTAGTAACTTGGGGCGAGGACCATGAGGATGGCGATCATGGCGAGGGGAAATAGGGAAATGATCCACGCGGAGACTCGCCCCTCGGCCGAGAGCGCCCTGATCTTCAACCTGAGTTTCTGTCTTTCCCGGAGCACCGAGGAGAGATTCGACAGGATCTCGGTCAGGTTGCCGCCAGTCTTGGCCTGGATCGATAGCGATACCGACAACAGCTGAAGGCCGTCGAATCCCACACGTTGCGAGAGTTTCCGCACAGCATTTTCGAGGCTAAGACCGAAGGTGATTTCGTCGGAAACAATGCCAAATTCGGTACCGAGCGGATCAGGCATTTCTCGGGCCACCAGCGCAATCGCCGCGGTCGTTGGATGCCCAGCCCGCAGTGAACGCACGATCATGTCGAGTGCGTCGGGAAGCTGGGCAGCGAATTTCTTGATTCGCCTGCGGCGCGCGCGATGAACAAACGCAAGCGGCAAGGCAAATCCAATCAAAACAAAAATTACAAGCGAGGATATGACTGAAAGGTGCAGCACAAAAGCTAATGATATCGCCAGTATCAATCCAGCAAGGATGAACGTCGTGACAAAGGACAATGGATTCCCGGTAATGCCTGACTGTGTATAAAGCCGGTTCAATCCGACTGCACTAAAAAGAAAATCGCCTGAGCTGGTCAGACCACGCTCGCGCAGCAGCCCTTGCAGGGTTTGTTCAGCAGGGGCCTCGTCGGCTAACCGCTTGAGCCGGCGGTTGATCGTGCCGACCGTGGAGCGCCGTTTACTATAGGAAACAAACACCGCCTCGGCCGCGAGGATAACAGACGCCGCAGCAAGCACGTAGATAAAGTATAGCAATGTCTGGCCGGTGGGCATCAGAGCGGAACCTGCGGGTTGAAAGCATCCTTAGCGAAGTGAAGACCGAGCGTGGCTGCGTCCTGGGCGAAGCGCGGTCGGATACCGGTGGCGCGGAAATCTCCGACGATCTTGCCTTCCGGCGTCACCTCGCGGCGAACGAAATGATAGATTTCTTGGAGTTGAACGACATTGCCTTCCATACCGGTCAGTTCCGATATGGAGACGACGCGCCGTCCGCCGTCGGAAAGGCGCTGTGTCTGCACGATGATATCGATGGCTGACGCGATCTGCGCGCGAATGGAATCGTTGGTCATCGGCATACCGGCCATGCCGACCATCTGTTCGAGGCGCGATATCGCGTCGCGAGGCGTATTGGCGTGGATGGTGGTCATCGAGCCTTCATGCCCGGTGTTCATCGCTTGCAGCATGTCGAAGGCTTCTTCGCCGCGAACCTCGCCGACGATAATGCGGTCCGGCCGCATGCGAAGCGCATTCTTCAGCAATTCACGCTGGCGCACTTCGCCCTTGCCCTCGACATTGGGCGGACGAGTCTCCAGCCGGCCGACATGCGGCTGCTGCAATTGCAGTTCGGCAGCATCCTCGATGGTGATCAGGCGCTCCCTAGCCGGGATGTAACTGGACAACGCGTTGAGCAAGGTCGTCTTGCCGCTGCCGGTGCCGCCTGAAACCAGGATCGACTTGCGTGCCTGCACCGCAATCCTCAGCAAATCGATCATCGGCTGACGGATCGAATTGAACGCCATCAAACGTTCGAGCGAATAGGGGTTCTTAGAGAACTTGCGGATCGATACCAGCGGACCGTCGACCGAGATCGGCCGCACCGCGATGTTGACGCGCGACCCGTCTGCCAGGCGAGCATCAACCATCGGCGCCGACTCGTCGACGCGCCGGCCGATGGCGGAGACGATCTTGTTAATGACACGCAGCAGATGCGCCTCGTCACGGAAACGGATCGAGGTCTCCTCGATCACGCCGCGCCGCTCGATGAAGACGCGGTTGTGGGTGTTGATCAGGATGTCGGCAATGGTGTCGTCCTTGAGTAGTGGCTCGATCGGCCCCAGCCCGAGCATCTCGTCGGCCGTGTCGCTGGTCAACTGGTCGAGCTCCCGTGCATTAAGTGGCACGCTACGGCCGCGCACGAATTCGCGCACGATCGGCCGAATCTCGTTGAGGATTTCGTCCTTGGAGGCGCTTTCAAGTGCAGTCAGGTTAAAGCGGTCGATGAGATGGCGATGAAGCTCGACCTTGAGTGTGAGAAAATCGTCGCCCTGCACTTCGACATCCGCGGCAGGGATTGTTGCCACTCCATTCAACGCAGGCACGTCAGGCGCCGGTTGCGCGGCCCGCGGCTCATTCGGTCCCTTGATAAAGCGGCCTAACATGTCGCCCAAGCTCCCTTAGAATCCCCAAGCCTGGAAACTAAACGTTAACCACGCATGACACAAGCGCCGAACGCGGGTGAGAGAGTCGAATACTTGCAACATAGTTAAGACCTCTCTACAAAAAAATCCTTTCATTTCGAGGCTGTAGGTCCAAGAGCACACCTAAACCCAACCATCACGAAACGTCTCGCCCTGCAATGTGCGACCCCCTCGCCAAAAAACTCCGATAAACTACTACATATAAAGGAGTATGCACATTCGCTAATATGATGTGGTCGTCCGAATGGGGCGAGTCGGATTATGAATGAATGGTTAAGAACGCTAAAAAAACAAATAAGATCAGACGCTTGCCAAATGTTAATAGGCCGTCGGCCTGGTATTCTAAGGTAAAGAAACTGTTAATCCCGTTTGACTCTGCTTTTTGTCGGGACTTAGATCGAGTCGACGGGGGATGCTTGGGTATGGGGTTCATCCTTAGCTCGTCTCGTCGGGTTCAACCTCCAAAGGGAGTTAATTGGCATGAAGAAGCTCATGACGATGACCCGGCAGTTCCGCGACGATGAAAACGGCGCTGCTATGGTCGAATACACGATCCTTCTTGGCATGATCACCGTGGCGGTCATCGCCACGATCATCCTCGTCGGCACCTGGGTTACCGGTCGCTGGACCGCGCTCAACGCCGCTCTGCCGTGATGTTCTGATCGGTATGATCGACGCCGGGAAATGTCCCGGCGTCGATTAGATGGCCAACACAATCTGGCGAGTTGTACAAGCGCTCACTATTGTGGCACTCGCGTGCGTGCATGGCTATTGGACTGAAGATGACGGGGATGCTCTGGTATGGATTTCATCCTAGGCTTGTCTCGTCGGGTTCAACCTCCAAACGGAGTAAGGAGTAATTGGCATGAAGTACCTCATGACAATGACCCGGCAGTTCCGCGACGATGAAAACGGCGCTGCTATGGTCGAATACACGATCCTGCTTGGCATGATCACCGTGGCGGTCATCGCCACGATCATCCTCGTTGGCGCCTGGGTTACCGGTCAGTGGACCACGCTGCAGGCGGCGTTGCCGTAACAACTTAACGTAGACGCCGCGGCCAGCCCCGGCGTCCACCAAATGGACGCCGGGCTAGCGGGGGAAAGAAAATGCGCGCAAACACTGTTATCATGATTGTCCTCGCCGGCGTGTTCGGCGTATTGGCGGTTGTGCTCGCGAATATCTGGTTGGCCAATCAGCGGAGCGCGATCGCACAGACAAGTGATGTCCCACGCGACACGGTCGTGGTGGCGGCAGTGGCGCTGAAATTTGGTGACACGCTGTCCGCCGACAAATTGCGCGAAGTCGCATGGCCATCTGGCGCGGTTCCGGCCGGCGCTTTCAAGACGACAGAAGAGCTTCTCACGAGAGACGTTCCGGCCGGCGGAGGCTTAAAGCAGGCCTTGCAGTCGATCGGCGTCAATGAGCCAGTTCTGGCCACCAAGATCACCGGGCCCGGCCAGCGTGCAACGCTTTCCGCGGTGCTTGCCGAAGGCATGAAGGCCGTTTCCATAAGGGTCAACGACGTCCTCGGCGTCGCGGGATTTGTTTACCCGGGCGACCGGGTTGATGTGCTGCTGACGCGCAAGATGCGGACTGCCGAGGGCGCGGACCAAAGTTTTGTCGACGTGCTGCTGCAGAGCATAAAGGTGCTCGCCGTCGACCAGGTAGCCGATGAAAGCAAAGACAGCCCGACCGTGGTGAAGTCGGTTACGCTTGAGGTCAACACCAAGGACGCCCAGAAACTTACGCTTGCGGCCGATGCCGGTCAGTTGTCGCTGGCGCTGCGCCAGGCCGCCGCCAGCAAGGGTGAAACGACGGAGCGTATTACGCTGTCGGACCTGACCGGCGACACGCCCGACGATGTGGCCAAAAGGCAGGCTGAACTAGCCAGGCAGGCAGCAGCCGACGCCGAGGCGGCAGCCGAGCGCAAGCGCGCCGACGAAAAGATTGCCGGACTGGCCCAGGCCGTCGAACGAGTAGGAAGCAAGCTCGACGATTTGAGCAAGGTCAAGCCGGCTCCGGCGGTGGCCTCAGCACCCGAAGTTCAGGAAGTCGTCAAGGAAGTGGTCAAGTATGTGACCCCCGAGCCACCGGCGCGGGCGACGGTCGGCGTATTTCGGGGTGTCAAGCTCGAGACATATGACGTGCCGCGACAACCATGATAAGGTACGACCAACAAAATAGGGCTGCGTCGGCAGCGAGTGGGGAGTTTGGGGATGCGGGGGGCTTGGTTAAAGATAGCGGCGGCCGCGTTGTGGTGTCTGGCCGCACTATTGCTATCGAGCCTTGCGGCTGATGCAGCAGACCGTTTCATCGATGTGTCAAACCCAAGCGTCCATCGGATTTTCCTGCCGATGTCACAGTCGGTGACGCTTCAGGTGAGCGCGAATCTCGGTGACATCGTCGTTGGCGACGAGAAGATCGCCGATGCCCAGCCGATGACCGACCGGACGCTTTACGTCATCGGCAAGAGCGCCGGCACCACCACGGTCAATCTCTTCTCCCCGGACAAGCGCTCGCTTGGTGTCATCCAGATCGAGGTCGGCGTCGACGTCAGCGACATGGCTCAGGCGATCCGCCAGGTGGCGCCCAGGGCGCGCATCGAAATCGGTTCGATCAACGGCAAGGTCAGGCTTGGCGGCCATGTCAAGGATGGCGCGACACTGGCGTCGATCCTTGAGGTCGCGCAGCAGTATGGCCCCGACGCCATCATCAATTCCGTCATCGTCGACGACAGCCAGCAGGTGAATCTCGAGGTCCGCGTGCTGGAGGCCAAGCGGAACGCCGGCCGCGACCTCGGCGTGTCGATCAGGAGCAGAAATGGCAGCGGCACAACCCGTACAGGGACAGGCGTTGCGGCCGTCGACGAAGATGATGTGGTGCTGGGACCTGGGAACCTGCTCACCGGCCTGCTGTCGGGCAGCAATCCGTTTGCAGCGCTGATCACCCGCGTTATCGACAGCAACATCAAGGTTGACCTGATTATCGAGGCACTCGAGAACAAGGGCGTTGTGCGCACGCTTGCAAATCCCAACTTGACAACGCTTTCCGGGGAACCTGCAAGCTTCAACGCCGGCGGCGAAGTGCCTATCCGTGTCATCGGCAATGATGGCCAGGTAACCATCACGTACAAGCAATTCGGCGTCAATCTGCTGTTCACGCCGGTCGTACTCGACGACGGCAAGATCCATATGAAGCTGGCGCCGGAAGTGAGTGACCTCAACGGTTTCACCACCGCCGGCGACCCGATCTTCACCAACCGCAAGCTGGAAACAGTCGTCGAACTGCGCGACGGCCAGAGTTTCGCTGTTGGCGGCTTGTTGTCCAGCAAGACCACCAAGCTGCAGAACCAGGTGCCATGGCTCGGCCAGGTGCCGGTCATCGGCACGCTGTTTCGAAATTCTAGCAATCAGAAGGAAGAGACCGAACTCGTCGTCATCGTCACGCCGCATATCGTGCGGCCGGTGAAGCCCAGCGAGCAACTCGCGACGCCGTTCGACAAGACACGGCCGGCCAACGATCCGGAATTCTTCGTGCTCGGCCAGCTCGAGGTGAACAAGGACATGATCCGCAAATATGAAACGGGCGATGGCGTGACCGGCCCCTATGGCCACATGCTGGACTTCAAATCGAAGGACAAGATGCTCTATGTCAAGAAATAGCGTCCTGATCCTCCTCTTGTGCGCCGGTGCACTATCGGGCTGCGCCGCCGATTATCTGAA
Organism: Mesorhizobium sp. M0052; assembly: GCF_040323255.1. Classification (NCBI taxonomy): domain Bacteria; kingdom Pseudomonadati; phylum Pseudomonadota; class Alphaproteobacteria; order Hyphomicrobiales; family Phyllobacteriaceae; genus Mesorhizobium; species Mesorhizobium sp. M0052. The sequence goes on from NZ_JAMYUS010000028.1 coordinate 15,593, forward strand.
CAACTACGATTCGGTGACCCTGGCCGCCGGAGATACGCAGAAATACAATTCTCTGCTGCAGACCGTCGATCCGTTCAATCCGAACTCGAAGAACACACATATCGAAGGCGACGGCGCCCGGGCAGCCGCTGTTGCTCAGGGCTACAAATTTCCACCTCCACCGCCGCCACCGCCTGCGATCACGGTCAATGTCGGCGGGTCGGGTGTGACCAACGGAGCGAATTAAACAGAAGGATGCGGTTTCAGTGCGCCAGGCACAACGAGGGAACCTGGCGTCAGGGGAGCAAAGAGTAAGGCCATGCTGCGGACCATTCGCGCGTTCTGGCACGATCAGAGGGGAATAGCGCTGATTCTCGTCAGCGTCATGTTGCCGGCCATCATCGGTTTTTCGCTCTTGGCGATCGACATGAGCCGGGTCAACAATCTGCACAACGACCTGCAGAAGGGTGCCGACGCACTTTCGCTTGCGACTGCCGGAGAACTCGACGGTCAATCCGATAGTATCGTGCGAGGCGATCGCGCGCTGGCTACACTGGTGAGTAACAACTACAACTTCTCGACCGCCTTACCGCCCGGACCCAAGGCGTTGGCCGCTGCCGGCGTGACGCGGCGCTACCTAAGATCCATACCCGCCAACGACAGCCTTCCAATCGCAGCCGCCAATGCGATCACCGACGAGGTGGCCGATGCCCGTCTGGCGCGCTATGTGGAGATCACGGTTACGCCAGTCGGGTTTTCGGCAATCTTCCCTGCGTCCTTCCTGACTGGGAACTCTGCCAACAATGGCTTCAACGTAAGCGCCACCTCCGTTGCCGGCTTCAGGACATCGGTTTGCGACTATACGCCGGTCTTCATCTGCAACCCTTATGAGGCATTGCCCGGCGGCATTTCGCTTGAAATGGCCGCCAACAGTCAAGCCTACCGTCGCAAACAGATAAAACTGCGGGGCGATGGCTTCTATGGTCCCGGCAACTTCGCCTTTCTGGCTTCACCCGATGGCAACGGTGCCAACGCACTTGAGCAATCCCTCGCCAGGGTCAAGCCTGTCGGCTGTTACGCTCAGGACGGCGTCGACACCGAGCCCGGTCAAAATTCAGGACCAGTGAAAGACGGCCTAAACGCCCGGTTCGGCCTCACATCGACCTATGTCAACAGCGCCGGCCCTGCAAAGAACGTTCGCATGGGCATCAAGAACGTCGTGTGCAAGAACGGCGAGATCAAGTCGTTCGATTGGGAGACGACGCTTTCCCAAGGCACAGGTCTCAACAAAGACTCTTGTTTCCCGAATTGTACCACGCTCGACGGCGGGCGAAGTGACGCTGGCATGTTGGGCGACGGGATCTGGAACCCGTCCACCTACTGGACATATGCGCATGGGACGTCTTCAGAGCCGACGCTCCCGTCCGAACTGGGAACAAATCCCACGCGCTACGAGGTCTACAAATACGAGACGCAACACCCCGATCGGATCGCTGATGCTTCGGCGAACACCGAAACCGGCACCCCGGCCTGCGGGATGACACCAGTGACCACGGTCGACCGTCGCATACTCTACGGGGCAATCATCGACTGCAACGCGGTTAAGGCAGCGGGCATCAGTCTTTCTGGTCGGCAAAGCGATGTCCCCGTGCGGGCCTTCGGCAGTTTCTTCATGACCGAGCCGATCAAGGACGGCAAGGACATCTACGTCGAGCTGATCGACATCACCGGCAGAGGCGGCCGGGGAACGCTCGACAATTTCCTGCGCGACGAAGCACAGCTCTACCGGTGAGGGCAATGTTCAAGATGCTGTCCCGACACCTCGATCGATTTAGACGCGACCAACGCGGAGCCGTGCTTGTCGAGATGACATTGATCACGCCGCTGATGCTGTTCCTGTCGGCTGGCGTGTTCGAGTTCGGCAATCTGATCCATGACAAGCTGTTGATGGAGGCCGGGCTTTCGGACGGCGCTCGCTATGCAGCACGCTGCAACAGCCAGATGTATACCGACTATGCCGATGCGGGATTCACCGCGATCGACTGCGCCGACATCGCCGCGAACATAGCGGTGTTCGGCAATGCGGCGGGGGCATTGCCCGCGCGCGTCGCCGGCTGGGGGAAAACGGATGTGACGATAACCATCGGAACCTCTTGCCACAACGCCGTGGAACTCGGTGTCACCCAGTATCGCTCCACCACCGCACAAGTCTGCATCGTCAGGGCGGCAGGCACCTTTGCCTATAGCGGTGTCGGTATGCTGTCCTTGATTGGCGTCGGTCCAATCACCCTCACCGGCCTTCACGAGGAGCGGTTAATCCGGTTCTAATATGATCAGGCGTTTCGCAAGATCGGAGGACGGCGCGGCAATGGTCGAGACGACCATCGTCTCCACGTTGCTGTTTTCTCTCGTGCTTGGCTTTGTCGACTTTGGCTATGCCTTATACCAATGGAATGCAGCAACCAAGGCCGTGCAGATCGGTGCCCGGTTGGCGTCGATTTCCGATCCGGTTGCAAGCAATCTTACGGCTGCCGCTCCCACCGCTGTGCCAGGCGCTCCCGTTGTCGCCGGCGCCTATGGCCCCTTTGCCTGCTCATATACTGGAACCACAGGCTCCTGCACCAATGGCGGCACCTTCGACGCCACAAATTTCAGCCGAGTCTTTCGCGGCGACACGGCAGTCACCAACGACGACGCCTGCCCGACCACCACCGGGAGCCAGCGGCCGGGCATGTGTCATTTCTTTCCAGGCCTGCTGCGCAGCAACGTTGTCATCACCTATTCCGCCACCGGCCTCGGCTTCCAGACGCGGCTGGGCGGACCAGTGCCGACAATCAGCGTCAGCCTGCAGAACAGGACCTTCCAGTTCTTCTTCCTCAATGGGCTGATGGGGTTCGCGAACATCAACATGCCCTCCATGCTGAGCACGGTCACGGGTGAAGACTTGAAGAGTACCGCGTCATGAATGCCATCAACACCAAGGTTACGCCGACCAAGCGAAAGCAGGTCGCCCTGTTCTCGTCGGATGCGAATTTCAAGCGCGATGTGGCTACGCGCCTCGATGCTCTGGCGATCTACGACGTCAGGGTTTCCGAGACCGGCGACTTTCTCAAGGGTCCGCCCGCGGACACGCGCCCCGGCATCGTCATCCTCGACCTCGGCAATGGCGAGTTGCTCGGCAGGCTGGGGATCGTCGAGGCGCGCGCCCTGTGGGCGACCGTGCCGCTGATCGCGGTCTCCGACGAGCTGTCGTCGGAGCAGACGCGAGTGCTGGTGCGCATGAACGCTTCGGACTGGCTGCACAAGCCGCTCGACGGCAAGGAACTGCTGAACGCGGTGACCTTCCACGACACCGGCCACCAGGGAACGAAAAGCCGCATCATCACCTTCATCAGCGCCAGCGGCGGCGCCGGCGCGACGACGCTCGCTTTGTCGGCGGCCGAATTCCTGGCGTCGAAATCGAAGGGACGCGGGGCTTCCACCTGCCTGGTCGACCTCGATTTCCAGAGCGCCAATTGCGGCGCCTATCTCAACCAGTTCAACCAGTTCGACCTCGGCGGGATCATCGGCCAGCCGGAGAGGCTCGACGTCGAGCTGATGGACGTCATTAAGCTCTCGCGCCCGTCCGGGCTGACGCTCTATTCCTTCGAGAGGCCGCAATTGCCTTTTGAACCGCAGGGCAGTGATTTTGTCTTCCGGCTGCTGGATCTTGTGGCCTATCGGTTCGACGACATCGTCATCGACCTGCCGAACATCGAGACGCCTTGGCACAATTCCGTGCTGTCGACGAGCGATGAGATATTCATCGTCTTCGAACTCAACGTCGCCTCACTGCGGCAAGGCAAGCGGCTCTACAAAAAGATCCGCGAGTTGCGTGGCAATGCTGTCAGCATCACGCTGGTCGCCAACAAGCACAAGCGCAAATGGTTCGGCAACCACTTTTCGCGCAGCGAACTCGAAAAGATTTTCAAGGCGCCGCATATCAAATCGGTCGCGCTGGACAATGCGCTTCTCGCCGATGCGTTGAACCGTGCTATCCTGCCTGCCGAGGTGGATGGGCGTGCGCGCTTTAACAAGGACCTCAAGCGGATGTTCAAAGAGCGGCTCGATGACGCTGCCAAATAAGGGGCGGCCAAGTAGGTATCGGATTGGCCCGGGATTGGCCTACGTCATCGGCATTGCGCTGATGATGTTGGTCCAGGATTTTGCCAGCGCACGATCGGCACTTTCGGATCGGCCGCCGCTGCCGGCAATGGGACCCAGCCTGCGCAAGACTGTTGCCTTCGAGACGACAGAACAGCCCGGAACAATCGTTATCCGCAAGGGCGAGAAAGCGCTTTACCTGGTGACCCGACAAGGCCAGGCGCTTCGCTATCAGATCAGCGTCGGACGCGACGGATTTGGCTGGACCGGAGTCGTCGAGGTGGGGGCGAAGACCGAATGGCCGGAATGGCGCCCACCCCGCGAAATGCGCGCCCGCCAGCCGGACCTGCCGCAAATGGTGCCTGCCGGTCCCTACAATCCACTTGGCGCCAGGGCGCTTTATCTGCTTCGGAACGGGCGTGACACGCTCTATCGGATACACGGAACCAACGATCCCAAGGGTGTTGGCTTCGACGGAACATCGGGGTGTTTTCGCCTTACCAACACCGATGTGATCGATCTCTTCAGGCGCGTCGCGATCGGCGCAAAGGTGGTGGTTCAATGACGATGATCAGCGAACCGGACATGCCGGCAATCGAGATTGGGACAACAGCCCGCATTGGAGAGCAGACTGTCGTTGGGAAACCGAGCGACAAAAGCATTATCGGCGCGGTCATCATCGGCACGTCCCTGCTCACTCTGGTGAATATGGTAGCGGCGGTTTATCTCTACCGCGGCATCAGCGATATGCGGTTTTTGGAAGGGCGCCTGGAGGAACTCGGGACGTTCGAACAACGAATCGGCGGCCGGCTGGACACGGTCAACAACGGTTTTCAAAGCCGATTTGAAAAACTGGACAGTCAGCTGCAGAGCAGCTTTGGTGAAATCAACAGGAGCATAGCCCGACTGGAACAGAACCAGCCTCTTGCGCGTGACGAAGTCATGTCGAGCGCAGCGGAACCTTCCGTCGACACGACCAGCAGCATGGCGGAGGCGCCTGCTGTTCTCGATGGTGAAGACGCGACCGAGCCCAGCGCCGTCGATACACCGCGTCCGCCCAAAAGGAGGATTGCAGCTGCAGCGCCTGCCCCAAGCCCCGATTACCAGCGCATAGAGCAGGCCGATGGCAAGGTTTACTACCGGAAGATCAACTAACGCCGGAAAATGGGGCTGCCTTAGAGATCTCGCTGCAGAGCAACAAGCCTCGCGGCCAGCGCTCCGGATCGCTCTCGAGCTTCGCTGAGAAAGGCAACATGACAGTAGGCGCATGCTGTCAGACCCAGGACCAGCACAAGGCTGTTCTTCAAGGTAAAATCGACCATTAGCGAGAAGGGAAGCCCCCCGGGTACCGCGAATGAGGCGATCGTGCTTGCTGTTTCGGAATGGCTGGTGACGGCGATCATCAACCCGGCGAAAAGCAGGGCGACGTGATTGGCAAGGAAGAAGAAGGCAGCCGACTTTCTTGTGCGGCACGCCATCCAGCAAACGATCGATGCGGCAGCCAGGATGAAGGCATCGAGGACCATCGAAGCGCCCAGAAAGAGATCGACCTGTTGCCAGAACATCGTCGACAGCGGCCTTAGTTCAAGCCAGATCCGCCACATTGTAGGACTGGCCGGATAAGCTCCCAGCAAGAAGGTCGCCATGCGCTCACCTGCCAGGATCAGCAGGATCAGAGCCGGGAAGGCAAAGAGCATTATCGACTTGCGCTTCATGTCACCCTCGACAAACTGGCAACAAGATAGCTTGCAGAGATTGAGCGAGGCTTAACGGACCGTTGCGGGTGCTGCGGCAGCGCGGCCAGCTGCGAATGGCGGCTTTAAGTCAGAAAGAGCATGCGCCATTAGTTGTTTTGGCTGAGCACGAGCGTCACCACCTTCGGCTCGACCCGTTTCAAACATCGGTCAGGGATATTGGGCCACATCGCCTTGGCGCATCCTTCGTCGTCCTTTGACGTTGAGGCAATCCAGCGTTTTGAGCTACGGGCTTCCTCACTAGTCGTTAGGAAGACCTGTGTAAGCAGCGCGGTCGCCATGGATACCTGGACGAGGATAAGAGCGTAAGCGAAACTTCTGATCATCCGCTCGCAACGCTGAATTCGCGAACTGGTTCCAATGTCCTGCTCACCGGGTAACGACGATCGCGATTCTTGCTTCAGTGCCTTAGCAGTCGTCGAATTCTTATATAGCAAACCTTCGTCAATGTCCCTGCTCCTCGCCGGTACTGCGGAAACGGACGCGGTGGTTGTGGGCTCCACGTAGGTCTTGCCATTGCTGATCAGCGTGATTGCGCGCACGATCAACCTAGCAACGTCAGTCACGCTGGTTCTACGAACGTGCGCGCGTTAGCGACGAAAGCTTCCTGCGCAGGCGTTTGACTGCGGCGTCGGCGCTGGCGCACCGGAAGCTCGCTGGGAACATGGATTCGAACCAGGACTAACAGAGTCAGAGACACATTGTACCGTCGTTTTCCTAGCAAAACTTCGCCTCGTGTTGCAGTCGTGTTTCAATCTGCCGCTACAACAGCAGGCGGGCCTCGATCTCGGCAACTGCCGCCTGATCGGCGGCAACAGGCGGGCCGCTGCATGACGCAGGCCATAGAAGTCGTACTTGGCGATTTTGAGAGGATCGCCTTCGGGAGCGAGCCTTGTCGGGTGGAGCCGGAATATGCCGGCACCGACGAGCATCGGCGTCCAGACGCGCGCAAGGATGTTGTGATGGTCGAGCGGCGTTCCTTCGTCGGAGGGGAACACCAAGCCATCGGGACCGTTCGCAATGGCCAGGCGCTGCTGCTTCAGGGCGTTGATTGCCATCGGCGCCAGCGGCATGTCGCGCTCGCTGCCGAAGTCTTCGGAAGCCCGAAATTTGCGCCCACACGACCTTTCACCGTGAGGACGCCGCGCTTCAGGTCGACGGCGTTCCATCTGAGGCACGCAGTTCGGAGGCGCGCAAGCCGCTAAATAGCGCCGTGACTATCAGGGCGCGGTGCTTGCCTTGGGCGGCGTCAAGTACCGTCCGCAACTCGGGTTTGGTCGGATCTCGGGCCGCTTCAACTTGCGCCGATCGTTCGTCTTCACCTTGGCGTTCGACAGCGGATTGTCGCCGCCAAGCCACGCCGCCTTGCTTCAACGAAGATCGCGCCGAGCGAACGCTTGACCATGGCAAGCGATCGATCCTTCGCCAGTTCGTCAGCGAAGGCGTGGGCGTGCGGCGTGTTGAACTGCGAGAGCTTTCTGGCGCCGATCAGCGGCACGATGTGGATGTTGACGTGTAGGCGTAGGCATCGCGCGTAGAGCGCTCCAAGCCTTCGGCGTCGCATCTTTCCAGCCACAGCTTCGATGCCTCTTTGATCGTGATCGAGGTGCTGTCTGCGACATGAACGCCGAGCTGCAGGTCACGTCGCACCTTTACCAGATAGGCGTCGGCATCCTTGCGCTTGTCGAACTGCTTGGCGCGATTGCCGCCGGCATCGAAGTAGTCTGCCAGCCACCGAACTCACCGGAGGGCAGGGTGCGCTTGCGGACCTGAGCCATTCCTATTCCTCGCGGTACTTTGGATGCCGTTGCGTGGTGTGGGAGCGAGCTTGCCAGACCGGATAGCATTCCGCCTCTTTCGCCAACTCTCTATCATTTCTTTCCGCGACGCTCCGATGGCCTCGAAAACCTCTTGGCCAATGGGGACGTCTCCGGAGGCGTATTCATTCGCAAGCTTGATTGCTTCGCCCAACTTTGGCGCAAGTTCAACCAAAAGATTGAACAGGTTATCCAGACCGGAACATTAGCGCCGACTAACGGTTAATGTCGGCAGTGTCCCGAGTCATGATTGGCTGGAGCGATGGCGGTACTGGCGTCCGATCTTGTCTATTTTTCCGGCCTGACCCTAGGCGACCTGCTGGGCAGCGTCATTTCGTTGCTGGCGTGTTTGGTGCTCTACAACGCTTTGGCTACGGACCGCCCGAACCGATAGGTCGGGCCTAACCGGCGATCGCCATTCCAAAGCCAAGGCCCAGGCCAATTGCGACGCCAAGGAACAGCTTGCCGGCCATGTCGATGCGAAGGCGCATACAGGGCGCCATGCGTCTGTGCGGGCGCTCTGAGGCCGTTGCCGATGTCATCGAAGATCGTTTCCATCGGTCGAGTCTCCGAATCTGTGAATCCCCTGTTTGATCCGTCAAAGTCTAACGATCAGGGAAGCGCCATGGAAAGCACGTGCAGTAACGGTTGATTCAACCATTGCTGGTACAGGTGTGGGGTGGGTGGCGGCTCCGACAGCTCGGGGGTGGAACTGAGTGCCGAAGCCGCCTGCGCAGCCAAGGTTGGGGTTTGACCGCGCCGTCCTATTCTGGGACAGCGCGGTCAACGATTCGTTAAAATGATCCGGACATAATTAAGTCGGTGCTAATTGCGCCCTTCGGCCTTTTTGGGTCAGCCGGGAACATCCTCGCTCCGAGGCTGTTCGGTCACACCCGGCTCGCGTTCTCAGCGGTCCTGCCGGTGACCAAGATGGCCCCTCACTCATCATGGTCGGCCCGCGCTCGGAAGCAGGCGCGGGCCATCCCTGAACAAGCCCGGCGTTTCCAGATGTCAGCGCCCTGGCGCGAGCCGGACTGCATAACGATTGCGGATGTGGCTGTTAAAATAGACGCCCTTGGCAAAGGCAGCTTTGAACGCAGCAACGGCCTCAGCAGGTACGTCCAAAAACTCGTAATGCTTCCCGCTCGCTACAAACCAAACCGAGAGAACCCTAGTGTTGGGGTCATAGTCGAACTTGCGTATCGAGGTCGACGGCATGGTATGCCATTCAAAACACTCAGCTAGCCGAGTTGGCTAAAACTGTATTCGAATATGTGGCCGCGCTTTTCGTCGGCAACCCTGATCCAGATGGGCTCGCTGGTGCGCAGAGTGATGTCGCGATCCGTCGCTTCCCGCGCCGCCCTGATCGGCGTTGTCGCGTGGACGATGTGGGTAGCCGTCACGGTATCGCCGTCCATTTCCTCAACGTGGTATTTCGGCACTTTTGGTCCTAAGCGTCCAGTTCGAGCGGCTCGTGCTCCGGATCGGGATGATAAGTGACCTGGCGAAAATCGCGCATGTCGATCTGTTGCCCGCAAACAGGGCAAGGGAGGAAATGCGCGAGTTCGCTCGCGGGCGGGCCTTCATGTCGGTGCCCGATCAGTGGTCTGCCGAGATCAGATAGCCTGGTCATTGTTTCCGCAGCGCCTTGGCTACCCGCTCCAAAGTCTCGCGTTGGTTGCCGTGCTTCGCGATCAGCTATTTGACTGCTGGGGTGAGGCATGGTGTCGAAGCGGAAGGACAGCAAATACCGAAGCGGTCCGTCGACCAACTGCATTCGTCACCTTGAACCGGGAAATGCGCGAGAGGCTATGGAAACGCGTCCAGGAGCACTCAGGCACGGCGCCCAAGGGCATCATGAAGCGGCCGGCCACGCAATGGGTCAAGCCGGGGCTGATCGGCCGCGTGAAGCATCTGCGCGGCGAGGATGACCTGCGGCATGCATCGCTGCAGGATTTGCGCGAGGATGAGGATCAATAGGAATTTGCTTTTTTGGCGGAACTGAGGGTTTGATTCCGCGTTGCTGCAGACTTAAGTTCTATCTTGGGTAGGACCTTAGTCTGATTCGATGATTTCAAGAAAACTTGCCGCCAGTGCCAAATCGTCTCCTAAATCCAGCCGCAATAAACCTTGGTTGTTTAACGAGCCCTGTGCTGGATCGACAAGCGCGGCGTATCTGAATAGCACGCGAAAGTTCTGCTTCTCTTCTTTTTTCGTTCCCACGACAGTGTCGCCGATAGCCCTTTTCGGACGCTCTTTTGCCGACGATATTGACCGCTCCAACGCGGATGTCCGCCGTGACGGTCCGCGGTCCTCAAGGCATCCAATTCGCCCTTTTTGGGGTTTTTGGGGTCGTGTCCCATCAGGTGGTGTAGCTCGGCGGTAGCGAAGCCGCTCACGAGCGCGCCGTTATTAGCGCTGTAGCGAGCGAGCGGCGTGTGGGTGGTCATCGGCGCTTTCCGGTAGGGTTTGGTTGTTGACGCCAACCCATTTCGGAAGGACCACCGATGACCGACGACATGATGAACCTGCGCACGCTCGTGGAGAAGACCCCGGATGCCGATCTGCTGCGGGAGATGATCGGCTTTGCCGCCGAGCGACTGATGGAAATGGAGGTGGGCGCGGCCACCGGCGCCAGCTATCGCGAGAAGAACCCGCTGCGGCTCGCCCAGCGCAATGGCTACCGCGACCGGGACTGGGAGACGCGGGCCGGCACGGTCGAGCTGCGCATCCCGAAGCTCAGGAAGGGAAGCTACTTCCCAGGTTTCCTCGAACCGCGCCGCATGGCCGAGAAGGCGCTAATCGCCGTCATCCAGGAAGCTTATGTGCAAGGCATCTCGACCCGGTCGGTTGACGACCTGGTCAAGGCCATGGGTATGAGCGGCATATCCAAGAGCCAGGTCTCGCGGCTGTGCGAGGAGATCGACGGGAAGGTGAAGGCCTTCCTCGAGCGGCCGATCGAGGGCGATTGGCCATACCTGTGGATCGACGCCACTTACCTGAAGGTCCGCCGCGGTGGGCGGATCGTCTCGGTCGCCGTTATCTGGAGATTGGCACCTCGGAGGCCGAGCCGATCTGGACAGAGTTCCTGCGCAAGCTGACACTCGCGGCCTGCGCGGCGTCAAGCTCGTCGTCTCCGATGCTCACGAAGGCCTCAAGGCGGCCGTCACCAAGGTGCTGTGCGCGACATGGCAGAGGTGCCGCGTCCACTTCATGAGGAACGTGCTGGCCCATGCCGGCAAGAGCGGCCGCAGGGTCGTCTCAGCCTTCATCGCCACCGCTTTCGCCCAGGAAACGCCCGAGGCCGCGTCCGTACAATGGCGCGCCGTCGCCGACCAGATCCGGCCGAAGGTGCCGAAGCTGGCGACAATCATGGACGACGCCGAGCCCGACGTGCTGGCCTACATGACCTTCCCCAAGGAACATCGCGCCAAGCTCCACTCGACTAATCCGATCGAACGTCTCAACGGCGAGATCAAGCGGCGCACCGAGGTCGTCGGAATCTTCCCGAACGACGATGCGATCGTGCGCCTCGTCGGCGCAATCCTGCTCGAACAGAACGATGAATGGGCAGTGCAGCGGGCCAGATATATGACTCTGGAAACGATCAGCCAGATGAGCGATGATCCCCTGATCAGCCTGCCAGCCGTGGCGCGCTGATCAGCCCGGCCCATGCCGGAGAGCACGGCGACTAATGCCGCCAGCTACACCACGCCGCGGGACACGATGCTTTTGGGGTCGCGCCTCAGCCCGAATTTGCGTGTTCCTGTAGCCCAAACTGCGACATTGGAGATTCAGCATGAGCGATCGGATACTTCGGGTCGCTCATCAAGCTTGGCGGCGGCGACAGCAAGCATCGCCCGAGGCTCCCCGCGTGTTTCGGGTGCGCCGCGACGGTAAACGCGCTTTGCCCGCATGGGAGAGAGCTTTCCAATTCTTTTTCCGCAACCAGGCCGATTTCACAAGAAAGGGGGAGTCTCAACCAGCGGCGTTTCACGAAGGGCCTGGAGATCCGGAATCCTGCGGGAGGAACCTCAATGCCCCACCGCAACGGCCGGTGCGGACACTTACCCCAAACCGCACCGGCCATTTCCCAGGTCGTGACCCGTCAGGTGACGTACCTTGGCGGCGCAACTCTCAGCAATGCGCTCTTGCCCAGGACTTGGATCGCAGTCTCTCCTATAAACACAGATGCTCAATCGCGGATATATCGGGTTTCGAAGCCCGCGAATTTTGTGATGCTCAGCAGATCGAGCACGCGGACACGGCCTTGTCGGAATTCGAGAAACTTACGCTCGCGAAGTTCGCGGAGCATCCGGTTGACATGAATGGGAGTAAGGCCCAGGGCGTCCGCGAGATCGTACTGGGTCAGGGGGCACTCATAGCTGTTGTGGGTGACAGCGCCTATCAGTTCCAGACGGGTTCTCAGTTCGAGGAACAGATGCGCTGTGCGCGCTAACGCGCTGCGTCGTCCTACATTGGTGAGATGTTGAGCGATGACGGCTCCGTTGTGCCCAAGAGCTTCCACAACTAGGGAAAAAAGATGGGGTGATTTCATAGCCGCGAGAGTAAATGTCTTGGTTGACGCCACCAAGACGCACAGTTCAGTTTGAGCAACAAACGTTTCAAGAGCGCCACCCGTGTACGACCGGGACAGGACTATGTCGCCTCTCAGGGCAAAATCCAGAATCTGTCGCTGCCCGCCTGCGAGTTGGTGAGAAATGCAACCCCAGCCCGACTCGACTATGAATACGCGATCGTTGTCCTCGCCCTGACTGAAGATGACCGTCTCCGGAGAATAGCGCTTCGGCACGAACCCCAGCGTCTTTATGAGCGCCGCATCGTCATCGTTAAACCCGATGTATGAGGGCCGTTTCTCGTTTCCGCGCAAAGAATGTGTAGCGTTCGACATTCACAACCCGCCCAATGTCTTCCTTTCTGCCCCTTGGGGTCAAATGTACATCAAATTTGATGTGATGAGTACCTATTCTGCGTCGCCGGCAGGATCTGTAAACGTCTGCACGCGAAAGCAAAGAATGGAATCGCGCGAAAAACCCCGGCTACGTTTTATTTTTTGTAAAGTTTTCTCGTATGGACTCGACTATTTCGCTGGCGATGAAGCAGCTTCGGTTGTCCACTTGACCGGCGGCATTCCGCAAGGTCCTCGATGCATCCTTGAGCAATCCCCTGATCTGTGCTGAGGACAATAAATCCGATGCCTCAAGTTCAAGCAGCACCGATTCACTCACGTGAAGAGCAGCAAGGGCAACCGCTCGTGGCCTGGTGGCTAGTAGTTTCAAGAGATCACTGTTGGGCCTTGTGCGCGATTTCTTTTTTGCCATAGTACTTCTCAACTGTCCGGACAAGAAGGTTGTGTAGGTCAAAATCACCTCGCTTCGAGAACTTGATCGCGCCCGAGACGGGAGAGGTTGGAGGGCTCAATCGATGTGTGTCTTTAGACAAGTCTAATAACTAAGCTATCCCGCTTTGCAGCGACGACACAGAGGCAAAACATACCGAATTAGCCGTAGCTGGTACGTCAACCTTGGGACACCACAATGTCGCTATCGCGACGGACGTCGCATTCGCAAAAGGTCGAAAAGTTTCTATCTTGCAGAAATTCAGTCGCCTCTCTTGCCCAACTGGCGGGTGTCGCCGCTTGCCTTCCTGGATGGGTCTCTCCATCTTCAGATACGTAGGCTAGGGCATCGGTTCTGCCTCGGTCGAAGTTTCCCCAATCCTGGCCTGATGATGACGAAAAGTCGCACAGGTGTGGCACTAAGCTCGCGCCAGGACGCTCTTGCCCTCTTCCAAAGCTGACAGCCGGAAAGGTTCGATTTGGCCTTCGGTCTTGTCCAGATACTGCATCAGCGCCGTTACCAAGTGATAGAATATGCTAGCGGGAACCTCCGTTGCCTGTGACCTTCCGCGCTCGTCAATCCTGTCGATCCACAAGCCAAGAGGCGCGGGATCAATATGCCATCGAAAGAGGCGGGCGACACGAGCTTCGATCTCTGGTTTTAGATCAGGGCCGCCCATCTTGTCCAAGGCAATGGCAGCTTTGACGGCCTCACATTGTGGCCAACTGCGGGACAGCCGGTCGATGGGCATTCCTTGCCGCGACACAGCCGCATAAGCCAGACCGGTCGCACGATTCAATCCGCTGGCGATCGCTGACGAATAGAGCTTTCGTGCGTAATTGGCCAAATCTTTTTGCCCACTTGCTTGTGCGAAATCGATGAGGAGTGAGGCCCATTCGAAATGGTGGCCAGGTTCGGTCCGTTGTCCGCTTTCTCCAGGCAAAGGCAGCCAGTCGACGTCGAAATTTTCTCCTACAGTCCAGCTCTCCTGATCGAAGAAATGGCAGCGGAAGAGATCAACGACGCGTGCGGCCCGACGCAGATATGTCCGGTCGCCAGTAACGCCATGCCAGGCAAGGAAGGCTTCCAGCATGTGCATGTGAGGGTTCGAAAATCGCATACCATTCGAGCCGGAGGTCTCCAGAAAGCCGTTCAGACAATGGTCTTCGAGATGGGTGTCAATGAAGTGAAATGTCTCATTTGCCAGTTGCAAGGCGTCGGGATGGCCGCATCGGTGAGCGTGGGAAAGCGCTAGGAGTAAGCAGGAATGATCGTACGCGTCCTCCGCAGGGTCAGCCACGGTGCCATTGGCATTTAACGTGCGCACCCAGCCGCCGCGGTTGGTACGCCCATGTTTCGCAATGAACTCGATGCCATGGTTGATCAGTTTGTCGGCCGGTCCGGCCCATCCGCGTTCCTTGGCCACAGCAAAAGCGTAGATCTGGCGAGCCATCGTGCGCATGCGTTTGGGCCTGCCCAAAGGCCTCGTGTCTAAACCGAGAGCCTCGTGAAAGCCCCCGTACACATCATCGACCCCCGCGGTGGACCACAGCGGCAGGGTCTCATTGAAGAGCCAATGTTCGACCCGTTTGCGCCACGAACCGCTGATGATGACCCGGTCTTCTGATGCCGTGTACTTCGTCTCGAGCCGTCCGCTCTTTTCAAGCTGCTCTACGACCATCTTCACGTCCTGGCTGTGGCTGACGGGGGCGACGAATACCGCATCCGGTGTCGCTACTACCGCCACCCCCTTCATTCCGACGACCGTTAGCAGCCTTCCTTGGCTTCTAAGGTAGGAAGTGTCGCAATTCATGGCGACGACGTCGCCCATGACGACATTGCCGTCCCCGTCCGTCGGGCTGGCTTCGAGGAGCGATTGCCACGATCCAAGGTCGTTCCAGCGAAAGGAAGCCGTAACCATCGCGATATCGCGTGCATGCTCCATGACCGCATAGTCGATTGAAGTGGAGGGAACGGCCGAGTAAAAGCCGTGGGGCAGATAGATACCGGAGAGGTCGACCCGCGCGGTCTTGTGTGCCCGTTCCGCAGTGTTCCAGATGTCCGGTTGGAAATCCAGAAATGCCCGCCGCATCGCGTCAGCGCGAAACAGAAAAATGCCTGCGTTCCAGTAGAATCGTCCTGACGACACGTATCCGCGCGCTGTCTCGGCATTTGGCTTCTCGACGAAGCGCGAGACCGCAGCCACCCGATCGTCGTTTGCTGCAACCTCGATGTAGCCATATCCGGTTTCGGGATGCGTTGGCTTGATGCCGAAGACAACGATGCTTCCTGAATCGGCGGCAGAAACGCCCGCCTCGACGGTGTCCCAGAATTGCGCTTCGGTCGATATCTCATGGTCGGAGGGGACCACGAGCACAAGAGCGTCGCCGCCATGTTCCGAGATCGTCTGCAGGGTGGCTATGGCGACCGCCGCGGCGGTATTGCGACCGATAGGCTCGAAAATCGGTCTGCCGCCGTTCAGGCCGAGCGAAGCGACGTCTGAGATGACTCGATCGGCATGTCGTTCGGAAGCTATCAAGTAGATCGGTGTCTGATTCTCGGGCCGCGCCTTGAGACGCCGGACAGTCTTTGCGAGCATTGACCCGTCGCCCGAAAGGTCGTGGAATTGCTTGGGATTGTCTTCCCGTGAGAGCGGCCACAGGCGCGCGCCCACGCCCCCACTCATGACAAAACTCACCAGCTTGTATGCCACGATCCAGCTCCTTCTCAGAAATGCCTGGCTATAGGCTCCCGACCTCTTGATTTTTGCGCGGAAGCAGATTGAGAGCATCGAACATCTCGCACGGTCGTTTCAACGAGACGGAGCTTCGCAACAGGAATCGGCACGAAGCCGTGACCATGGTCACCGGTTGAGAATTGACAGCGAATTCGGCGAAGCAGGCATTGACAGAAAACGCCACTCCGACCTCTGAACACACAGCGCCGATCAGGCGCCATGTTGACGACCATGAGTTGGCTGCCAAAGTGATGGCCCGTGACGACGCTCGACCCCCAGCCCAGTTGGCAATCACGAAGCCAAACCCCATGCCAAGCGCCTGCGCGGCCATGAGATCGAGTCTTGAATCAGCACACGTGTTCCCGCGAACCGGTGAGATCGATGAGAGCATTGGTTGCGGAGACGAACGCTATTCGGTCTGACTTGGCTAACTTTTTTGAAGGGCACGTTCCGCTCCGAAAATTGCGCCGCGAGAATGATCGAAACCCTTAGCACGCTGTCGGTCGCCGGCTTCGTCAGGAATTCGGGTAGGCCCTGAGGCCCAGATACGCATGCCGTCATCCAATAGGCTATGCCAATCGACGGCCAAAAGGATGTATCGCGCCCAACCGCGGAGGCTTTGTATTCTGGAGCGTGCGTCCGACTCGGGCGCTGAATCAAGGCTGGGCTGCAAGATGCCGTTTACCGCATTCAGGTTGCCGTTCCGCGAATATGTCGGATATGTCGACGAAAGGCGTTTCGGACGCCTAGTTTGCCTTCTTGAAGACATTCAGGTCGAAGTCGTCCGGGAAGCGACGCACCTTCATCCATTAGGGAAAACGATGACGGACTGCGCCGCGTTCTCTCTGCAGGCGATGGAAAACGGCGAAAACCTCGAAAGGATGTCCGCGAGGATTGATACCCTCACACGCAGCGTGATGTTGAACCGCAGACGGCAGGTCTCGTTGGAACAGCAGATGTCATTTCTCGCAAAGACGCGAGCGGAACTGCAGTGCATCCTCGTTCCCTTATGACGTAGCCCCTACGCCAATTGGCGGCATTTACCTTCCCTCCCGCCGGCGTAGTCTTTTGCCGCAATCTGGGTTCGCGGGGCCTCAGCTTTTAATGCAGAAATCGGCCGGACATCGTGCTTCGCCTGTGTCAGGACGGCGGGCGCGCTCGAATTTCCCGCACGGCTGCAGGAGCAGTTGAATGGACCGCATGTTGCCGCACCAATGGCCCACTACAACGAACCAGCAGGTTTCGGTAGCCCAGGAGTTTATCGGCCTCGCTGATATAACCAGGTTTTTGACGCGTTACGTCGCAACGATCATTGCCTGCCTCGGCATCGCGCTCTTGGTAGCCTGGTTCTACAACTCGACCTCTGATCCGGTTTTTACCGCCAGCGCGCAGATCCTGATCGAGCCGAAATTGCCCCAACATCTACAGGAGGGCGGAGAAGTAAATCTATCATTGGACACCGCGCAGGTGGAAAGCCAGATCGCGGTAATGCAGTCGGAAAAAATAGCCGCGATGGTCATCGACCAGCTGAAACTCGCGGAAGACCCCAACTTCAATCGTCCACACGCTCCGATCTTGCCGGAGAGATTCAGAAAGCTAAAAACCGTCCTGGTTGAGGCTTTCGGAGTCCAGAAAAGCGCCAGGGTCACGTCGCTCTTGGATTATTTCGGCTTCGGCATGCCAGAACCCACCGCGTCACTGACCGACTACCAAAAATTCCGGCGCACAATGGCGACCTTCCGCGACAGCCTCGATATCCGCAGGGTCGGTGTTTCCTACGCGATAGACATTTCATTCACGTCTGTTGATCCCGAGGGTGCATCCAATATTGCGAACGCCACCGCCGATGCCTTTGTGCGTGAACAGATCGAAACCAAGGCTGACGGCGCAAGAGAAGGTGGTGCGTGGCTCGAGAAGCGTCTTCAGCAACTTCGTGCTCAGATGAACGCGGCGATGGCGAAGGCTCAGGAATTCCGTTCTCGGCACGACTACAGCGTCGTCAACGAAGCCAAAAGCGAAGAAGGCAATTCGATTGACGGGGTCAACGCTGAGCCGACTCTTGAAGAGCTCGAGGTGACCGCCGAAACCTATCAGAAGATGTACGAAAGCTTCCTCCAGGCCTACACCAATTCGGTCAGCCAGCAATCGTATCCGGTCGCCGACGCGAGGGTGATCACGGCCGCGACAGCGCCGCTTTTTCCGAGCGCTCCAAGGCCGAAACTGGTGCTCGCCTTTGCCGCGATCGCCGGAACCATTTTCGGCATCGGGGTTTCGCTTGTGAGGCAGATGCTTGATTGGACCATCCGATCGCCACGACACATCCGGGATAACCTGGGTATCGAATGCATCGGAGAGTTGCCGTTGACGAGCAGGCGGATGGGTTCCAGTCACGTTGACGAGGTGCAAAGACGTCCCCACTCACGATACAGCCAGTGCCTCAGGAAAGCACGGACCGAAATCAGCCTTGCGGAGACCAACCATCAAGTCAAATTCCTCGGGTTAACTGCCGTGTCCAACGCCAGCCCCAAGAGCTCCGTCGCCAGCAATCTCGCCACGCTTTACTCGATGTCGGGCCTGAAGACATTGGTGATTGACGCCGATGTTCGCCGGTCGGCCACGACCATGCGGCTGCTAGGCCGTTCGATTGCGTACGACAAACAGAGCCAGGACCCAATTCGACTCAATATCGTGCGCGCTCCTGGGCGGCCGTTCGACATGCTTCCCAGTTCGGTGGTGGACGGCGGAAATCTGTTGATCCCACGCAATATGGAGGCATTCCTCTCGGAGCTTACAGCTTTTGATCTCGCCAATTGCGAACTTGCCGCCTATGACGTCGTCATCGTTGATCTGCCGACACTAGCCTCGGGAGCCGACGAACTGATTGTCGGATCCGTTCTGGACGGTGTCGTCATCGTCGCCGAATGGGGCAAGACACACGTGGAGACGCTGCGCGAACTGGTCCGGACGTTGCAGGCCAGCAGGACGCATGTGCTTGGTGCGCTTCTGGCGAACGCTCGGGCGATGACATCCATTCACCACAAGGCTTGACAGGGGGACCGCCTTCGACGGCTGGCAAAGCGAGAGGGTCACTCCTCGGCATTAGTGGTAGTGTGGGGAGAGTGTGGCGCTACCTCCTTTGCCTTTCTTGCCGACAGCCTCCGAGATTGGGAAAGTGTCAGAGTCGAGCAAATCAAAACAATGATCGTCATGACAAACGCCTTAGAAAAGCAGTCACATCTCGCGCCCCCGATTTGGAGCCAGCCATCGATGCCGATGGCAGTCGACCACCGGCCGGTCATGCATGTTGTTTCCGCTCCAGACCATGAAAATGGCGGGGCGTTGTGGATGGATCTGCCGCCCACCCTTAGGGCAGGCTCGACTAATCCTCCTGTCGGAGGTCTCTTGAAGCGAATGCTCGATTTGATTATAGCGGTCACGGCGCTTGTCGGGGCCGCGCCGGTGATGATCGTCGTTGCTATGTTAATCAGGATGACGACAGGAGGCCCGGCGGTGTTCTCGCACAGCCGGGTCGGCTTCGGCGGGAAGCCGTTCAATTGCTACAAATTCCGTTCGATGGTCGCCGATTCGGAAGACGTTCTGAAAGCCTATCTCGAAGCCAATCCTCATATGAGAATGGAGTGGGAGAAGACCCACAAGATAAAGGACGACCCCCGCGTGACATTCCTCGGGCGAATGCTGCGAAAGTCGAGCCTCGATGAACTCCCACAGCTCTATAACATCATTCGCGGCGATATGAGCTGCGTGGGGCCAAGGCCCATCGTGAAGGAGGAACTCGAGCGTTACGGCGACCACGTAGGTGAATATCTTCGCATGAGGCCGGGACTGACCGGTTTGTGGCAGGTGAGCGGAAGAAGCAGCGTGGATTATGCCACGCGCGTAGCGCTGGATAGCCAGTATGTTCGCAACTGGTCGGTCTGGTTCGACATCGTGATCCTGTTCAGGACTGTCTTCGCGGTGATGCGCTTCGACAGGGCTTGCTGAAGTCCGGACATGTCACCCCCCGGTTTGCGTCCAACGGACGGACAGAAACAGCCCTACTGTGTATGCGCCTGCCAATACAAATGCCAGGATCAGGAATTTCAAGACGGTCACATGGCCCGGAAATCCAAATCCGTTCCAGGCGAAGCTTCCAACGAGGAGCAGTGCGGTCGCCGCGATAAGGGCGGGAGCCTTGAACCACAGCCCCATCAGAACGCCTGCAGCCGCTAGGGCTATTATAGTCATGAGCACCGAAATCTCCAGGGCACCCGCAGGACGGATCAGCTCACTGCGGCAGAGGGTTCCGTCCGGGGCCTCAGGGCCCAGGGTGCTCACTGATATGCGGCCTCAAAGATCATGGCAAGTGGCCGGATGGCGTTGCGTAGATGGTCAGCTTATGGGTTGAGCCTTGCCTCTGCCTCTTGTTCGGGAACGGTTTCGGCGAGCCAAGATTACAGTGCCCAAAACCGCATGCCATCATGCGTCCGCGATCGGGAGCGTCGAGCATTGATTTCGGGGTTGATTTGATCAGCGAGCCGGATCAGTAGACCTGGCGCAATCGGAGACTTGATCAATTGATGCCCTGGATCGGGACCGTTTCGGCCTGAAGGCCACCGCCTGCCGGGAGGATAGCCAAACCTGACTCCGGCGACGGGATCTCGACTTTCACTGTGTCGCCGGGTTCGATTGGTGTCGTTTCCTCGGCCGGGAGTTCCGCAGTGCTGCTATCCGTCGTCCTAACGATCTTGAAGACAGGCTTGGCACTTTCGGAGCGTTGCCTGAGGGCGAGCAAGGCGGGGACTGCTATCTCGGTTTCGTGGAGCAACTGCACCGCGGTATCGGCTTTGCTGGTTACTTCATTGAGCTGCATCTGCGTCTCCCGCAAACTTTCAGCGACTTCACTGGCATGACGGTTGCCGAGGTCGAGAATCTCTATGTCCGTCTTGCTAATCTCCTGCCTCACGCGCAAGAGCGAGGTCTCGGCAGCCAGTCTGTCCCCCTGCATTTGCGCAACCGTCCCCTCCAGGGAAAGCTCGCGCGGTGCAACTGCCAGCCCCTTCGCGACAAGCGTCGAAACGCTCGCGAGTTCCTTCTGAACCAACTCGATCTGTTTGTCGTGGAACGTCAGTTGCTGCCCAAGGGAGTCCAGTTCCTTTTCCAGAAACTCTCTGAGATCGTTCAGCGAGCGGAGCTGTGTGGTCAGCGCATCCTTGCGGATGGCAAAAATCCTCCGCTCCTGGTCCATTGTCGACGCGACTGTTTGGTTGGAAGCCCTAACCTTTAATTCCGCAGGAAAAGAGATTTCGTCGCTGCTGGCCAGTTCGGCCTCAAGGCGCGCCTTGCGGCCAAGAAGGCTGACGTTGTTCAGCGCCAGTAGGCCCACCTCGCCCTGGCCCGAGATGACTTCCCGCCCGAGCCTCGATATGTCGTCCTCGCGTATTGGCAAACCGCCCGCGATCCCCACCGCCTGCAGCACGGTCAGCCCTGGCCGATAAGGAAATTCCCCAGGGGCCTTGACATTGCCGACGATGTAAAACGGTCTGTACTGCACGATCTCGACGGCGACATCCGGCTGGCGGCCGAGACCCATCTTCTGCATCAACCGATCGCCGATGGCGCGGGCGAGATCACCGGGAGCGGTGCCCTGCGCGCGTATCTGCCCGACAAACGGAAGGAACAGGGTCCCGTCGGCGCCCACCACGAAAGCGTCGTTGAGAGATGTCCATTCGAAAATCACATCACGTGATGCTCGCCATTCATAAACCTTGAGCCTGACCTTGTCTTGAGGTCCGAGGAGATACTCGGCCGCCGCCGAAGGCTGGAGGCCGGCGGTCGCCGCAGCGAGTGAAGCAGACGCCATCGTCAAAAACCATCTGCGCATTGTCTTTCCCGTCGTCAAAGTTTCAAGATGTACTCGGGTTCGATTCGTCCAATGGCCGCGTGCAGGATGGCGAGCAGGTTACCCCTGAGCCTGCCCCGTCGGTCGACATACGGCTCGGGCCAAGGGCTATTTGCCACGTTGGCCGCAATATTCCTGAGCATAAGGGGAAGCGCGAAAGAGGCCGGCACGGACCCCTTCCTGATCAGATAGATCGCATTCGCAACCTGGGAGTAGCCTAATCGGGTTCCGCTGACGCGACCTGTCTTGATACCGAGATGGACTCCCGTGATCGAGGTGACGCAGACGACACGCCCTTTGGATCTCATTTGGCTGGTGAAGTCGATGTCTTCCTGCCAGCCATATAGCACGAGGCGCTCGTCGAAACGCAAATCACCCACAAGCGAGGAACGGAGGGACATGTTGCATCCGTAAGCACCCACATGGTCAACCACAGAGGGTCCAACATCCCTGATGCCCTCGGCTGCCCGCAAAGCGGCTTCGGCATCTTCCCAGGTGAGGCCAGCATTGGTGGCCCCATCTCTGACGACCCTGCCCATCACCACCGCCCATCCGTCATTTGCCATAAAAGATTCTTCGATCTGCTTCAGGTATTCGGCCGATGGGACGAAATCGTCGTCGAAGAACGTGATGATGTCGAAACGCGCCAGCGACGGTGCAAGAGCCGTGTTGCGCTGGGCGGCCAGCCCTTTCGGCCCGAAAACGAGTGACACGGGGAAGGGACAGCTTTCCGGCAGTTCGACATGCGTGGCGTCGGGCGCCGACAACACGACCTCGTCGGGAAGTCTCGTCTGGCCGCTCAGATAGCTGAGCAGGCGCGCGACCTGTTCGTTGCGGCCGAGGGTCGGGATGATCACGATGAGTTTCATGGCCGGTCCATCTTCGGTCCAGCTGACCCTAGACCGGTGACGGGGTCGAAACAGCCTGCATAAAAGGAGACGGAGGGAGCCTGGCTTACCCCCCCTGGCACCGGCTTTCGGAGTATCCCCGGCGAACGGCCGCAGCCATAAGTATTAGCCGAACATGCGCCCGGAGCAGCCTGTAGCCGATCGGAGAACTTGCCGGGGTCGTTGCGAGGAATGGAGACTGCTGGCCTGCCGAGGCAAGGGGGAACCATGCTCCACGAACGCGCTTCCGATCTGGCCCTTGCGGCCAGGGTCGATATGCCCATCGAGGAGGTGCCGGCCGCGCCGAGGCTCGACGTCGACAGAAATGCGAGGATAGCCGTCGTTCATGACTGGTGCCCGAATTTCCGGGGTGGTGAACGGGTGCTGGCGCAGATCTGCAAGCAGCTCCCCAATGCCGAAGTCTTCACGCTTTTCGATTTCCTGCCGGCCGACGTGAAGGAGCAATATTTCCACGACGTGGAATTCCATACGTCCGCGGCCAACCGGATCCCGATGGTGCAGAAATTCTATCGGTCGCTTTTCTTCTTTTGTCCCTTCCTGATCGAACAGTTCGACGTGACGGGCTACGACGCGGTGATCTCGTCTTCGGCGGCATTTTCGCGCGGCGTGATCACCAGGCCGGACCAGCCGCATCTTTGTTATGTGCACAGCCCGGTCCGTTACGCCTGGGACGAGCAGTTTTCCTATCTTCAGCAGGGTCGGCTTGGCTTCGGCCCCAAGGGAATGCTCTATCGCTACATGCTCCATCGCCTGAGGACGTGGGATACCAGAACCGCGCATGGCCCGGACCTCATGCTGGCCAACTCCAACTATGTCCGCTCGCGGATCCAGCACATCTACGGACGCGAGGCGCGCGTCGTTTTCCCTCCGGTCTCGCTGAAGGAACTGCCCTGCGTGGAGGACAAGGACGACTACTATGTCTCGGCGTCCTTCCTCGCCCCCTACAAGCGCACCGACCTCGTCATCCGGGCCTTCAACGAGATGCCGTCGCGGCGCCTGGTCATCGTCGGCGAAGGCCAGCAATCGGCCAGCCTGCGGGCACTTGCCGGCCCGAACGTCACTTTTTCCGGATACCTGCCCCGGCAGGATTATGTGGACACCCTGGCGCGGGCAAAGGCGATGGTCTTCGCCGGCTGCGAGGACTTCGGCATCGCCCTGGCCGAGGCACAGGCCTGCGGAACGCCGCTGATCGCTTTCGGCCGCGGCGGAGCGGTCGACATCGTGCAGCGCCTTGGGTCGTCTCCCGAGCCCACCGGCGTGCTGTTCAAGGCCCAGACGGTGGATCACCTCAAGGAGGCGGTCGAACGGTTCGAAGAGAACAGCCACGCCATGACGCCCCGCGCCTGCGCCAGGAATGCGGGACGCTTTTCCGAAGAGAACTTCGATCGCGCCATCCTGGAATCGCTCGGGGCCGTCCAGGCGCTTCACGCGATCATGTGAGTTCGCGTATTCGGACGACCTTCGTTTGCGTGTCGACGCCGTCGGCTGCAGCCATCGCCTCGAGATAGCGCAAGGCCGTCGCTTGCCAACCAAATGCTGAGGCTCTCGCTCGTCCCCGGCGTATCATCTGCGTCCGCTTGTCCTCGCAATCGCGCAGCTGCATGAAACGGTCGAACCATGCTTCCGGGTCGTCGGGCGGCGCAAAAAGCGCCGCGTCTGCGCAGACCTCGGGCAGGCTGGCGCGGTCCGACACCACCACGGGGCAGCCGACCGCCATCGCCTCGAGGGCGGGAAGGCCGAAGCCCTCGGTGAGCGAGGGGAAAGCCAGGCAGAGCGAATCCCCAAGGAGAGCCGCCAGCTCCCCGTCGGAAATACGGCCGAGCCAGTGGATGTTTTGCGCTTTGGCCTTGGCGGATCCCGACCTGAAGACGCGCGCGTCCGACATGCCGACGATTGCGATGCTGAGGCCGGCCGCGGCAAGGCGCTCGGCCATGTTCAGGATGAGTTCCACATTCTTGTGGGGGGCGGCGCTGCCGATCATGACAATGGTTTCCGGCGAGGCCGCCAGCCGGGTTGCCGGGGAATGTTCAGGCATCCATCGCAGGACATGCTCATGGCCGTTCGGGGCTACGAAGGCCCGGTGGGCGGGGACGACGCCGCGGCGGACCAGCTCGCCCAGCGAATAGTCGGAAACGGTCGAAATGCCCCACGCGGTTCTGCCGAGACCGGGCAGCAAGGTTCGGTACAAGCTCCTGAAGGCAAGGGAATAGCTCTGCGGAGCATTCCAGACGTTCGCGTCATGGATGCAGACGATATGCTTGCGGGAAAGCAGCGGTCCCGTGTTGCAGAGGCTGAGCAGTCCGCCGCCGCCGAGGGATGAGGGGAGTTGCGTCTGCTCCCAGACGTGGCCGCTCGTGCGGCCGACTTCGACGCGTTCGATGAAAGCGAGCGGGATCTCCTGCGACCCGGGCGGGCAGTGCAGGCGAACGTCGAGACCGCGGGCGAGGGCCCCATGTTCTGCGAGCAAAGCGTCGAGCGAACGGACGACCTCGCGCGCATAACGCTGGACGCCTGTTGTCGGCTGGGAAAGAAAACGCCCATTGATTGTCCAACGCCGCGCCATGCCGTCCCCCTTTGAACTTCCAGTGTGGGGCCTCCAAGGCGGCGGGTCACCATGGCCATCGGGTCATCCGGGTAACCCGGAAATCATCCGGATAGGCGAGGTTTGGCAGTCTGCCTACCTCAAACGTTCGAGGACCTTCGTGCCTCGCGCGATGCTAGTCTGGTCCAGGGCGCCGAGAGGGCCGGGGGAGGCGGAGATGGGTAAAATCGAGTTCGACACGACAGAATCGCCACCGGCACGATCGGCCAGGCGCTTGAATGGACACCGCTCCAGGACACCGCTGGCGACCTCGCTTGCCGGGGACGCCGGATCGCTGATCGGGCATTCGGCATGGACGTGGTCGGACCGGGAAGCGCCGAGGCGGCGCTGGACGATAAACGGGGACTTCACGACACTTCGGCCGACCGGAGTGGCCCGCTACGCCAGCGAAGTGACCATGGCCCTCGACGCTCTCATTTCGGAAGGGCATCCGCTTGGCCGCGACCTGGAGATCGATCTTGTGGTGCCGCGTCCGCTTCCCGAAACCTTCCGCCTCGATGCCATCCCTGTCCGGGTCGTGCCTGAATTCAGCAAGCCGCGTCTCCCCCAATTCTGGGTGCAGGCGCAGTTGCCCTGGCATGTACCGGGAGGATTGCTGAGCTTCTGCAACCTCGCTCCCGTCGCATTGAGGCGCCAGATCGCGTGTATCCACGATATGCATACCAGGCTCATGCCGTCGAGCTACGGGCGGGGTTTCCGATGGGCGCACCGCCTTATCCTGCCGGCGCTCGGCAGGCGGGCCGCCCGCATCACCACCGTCTCGCAGCTCTCGCGCAGCCACCTGTTGGCGTTCGGCATCGCGCCGGAGGAAAACATCGTGGTCACCTACAATGGCAGCGACCATGCGAAGAGATGGGATGCGGCGAGATCGTCCCTGACCGTCGACCGCGGCAGACCCTATGTTCTCTGTCTCGGAAGGCGGGACCAGGAGTACAAGAACATGGCGCTTCTCGCCAGGCTTGCCCCGCTCCTCGACGCCATGGGTCTCGATCTCTGGATGCCAGGCGATGTCGACGAGGAAACGATCCTGCGATACCTACCGGAAATGCCCGGGAACATAGTCTTCCTCGGGCGAATAGGGGACGACGACTTCAAGAAGGCGCTCGAAGGCGCCCTGTGCTTTCTGTTCCCGTCGCGCATCGAGGGGTTTGGGCTGCCCGCCGTCGAGGCGATGGCCTCGGGCTGCCCGGTCGTGGCCTCGACCTCGCCCTGTCTGCCCGAAATCTGTGGGGATTCGGCTCTCTATGCCGATCCCGACGACATCCAATCCTGGGCCGAAACCGTCCGCCTGCTGATGCTCACCCCGGATTTGCGGGAGCGGTTGGTCGCCAAGGGATACGCCAGGGCAAGCAGTTACTCCTGGCGATGGATCGCATGGAAATACCTCGAGCTCATGGTTCAAGTCGACGCCGACTTCGGGGAGTTCAGCGGGTAACCGGCCCGGCAGGGACCGACCTTGCCGGGATAGTCGAAGCGGCGAGAGCGGACGGCTGGCTATGCATGCGCGGGAGCGGAACTATAGCTGGAGCGGCATAGCTCCCTGTCAGATCGCAGTGTGAAGAGGGGCACGATGAACAAACGGATCGATCCGCGCGCATTACGCGCCCCAGGCGGACTGGCGTCCGCCGGCACGCTTCTCTTCGACAACTCGCTGTCGATCCTGAACAGGACCGGGGCCTATCACATCGCCAAGGACCTGACCCGGGAATTCGTCCCCGGCAGGGCAGGGATCCGGTATTGGCGGCTGGGTTCCTTCGCTCCCGAGGGCCTGGTCCGCAAGATTGTCGCCCGGCTGATGATGCTGGAGATCAACTGGCTCCAGGACAGCGAAATCTTCCTGATCCGTGACAAGGTCGACGAACGCGGCACCCGGCTGTTCCTGGACCCGCTCTACGTCCTGAGGTCACGCCTGAGCGAGAACGACATTGTCCTTTGCCACGATGTTGGCCCGCTGACGCATCGCGAACTCTACGACGAACGGACCTGCGCCAACTATCGTCTTGCCTACGAGAAGATCCGGCGCGTTGGGCCAGGCGTCGTTTTCGTCAGCAATTTCTCGGCGCACCACTTCGAGATCCTTTTCGGGTCCGGCTTCCGGTTCCTGAAGACAATCCCGCTTTATCTGCGCACCGAACTGTTCGATGGTCCGGCGGAGGCGGTCCCTGGTGTAAACGGTCCGTTGTTTCTCACCGTCGGCGCGTTCGAAACCCGCAAGAACCAGGTCGCCGCCCTGAAGGCGTATCGAGACGGCGGCTTCCATCGCCAGGGGGTCGGATACGTCTTGTGCGGAACGCGCGGCGACGGCTATGCGGGGATAGCGGAACTCGCGGGCGCCGTCCCGGGTGTGAGGCTCATGGGATATGTTCCCGACGCGCAGTTGCGCTGGCTCTACGCAAATGCCGAGGCATTCGTGCTGCCAAGCCTTCTCGAAGGTTTCGGCATGCCGGCGCTGGAGGCCGCCTATATGGGACTGCTGCCGATCGTGTCCGCCGGAAGTGCCCTCGTGGAGGCCGTCGGGGGCGTTTGCTCGCAGGTGCAGCCGGATAATCCCGCCGCGATCGCGGAAGTGATGGGGAGAGCGCTTTCGCGAAGCGCCGCGGAGAAAACACAAACAAGCCGCGCGCTGCGCGACACCGCGTCAGCTGCAACCAAGGATCGGTTCCTGCAGCAATGGAGCGACGTGCTGGCTGCGGGGGCAATTCCAGGAAAGGCGTGAAACGGCCTTCCGCTGCAATGGCGCCGACAATTATGTCGGAGCAACTGCATTGCGGAAAATTCGACCGGCATTGACTATTTCGTCGAACAAGGGGTGGCCGGTCACGAACACTCCGACCAGCCAGGCGGCCGCGGCAAGACACCCGGCGAATATCGCCTGTCCCAACGACAGGTCGAAGCTGAAGCCGCCGGCAACGACCATGGCCAGCGGGCCGAGTGTGGTCAACGCGGCGACGACGCCGCTCTTTCGGACGGCGACAGCTATCTCGTCCCACCGCAGCGAAAGCCTGCGACGCACGAAACTCAAGGACACAAAGGCCTGGAACGGCACAATGAACATCAGGCTCAGCGCCGCGCCCATAAGTCCGGCAAGCAGGACCGCGGTCGTCATGACAACCGCCGAGACGGGGACGACGATCAGCGACCTTACGAACATGTCCCTGATCGAGCCCATCGCCATCATCACGGGATGGTTCAGCTCGAAGCTGAAGGTGAAAAGAGACGCCAGCGCGATGACTTGCACCAGCGGTGCAACCGCCCGCCATTGGTGGCCGAGCGCGATGTCCACGACGGGATAGGACAGCGCGGCGACGGCCAGCAATGCCGGCCAGTGAAGCCCGGTGATGATTTCAATGGCATGTAGGTAGGATCGTTTAAGGTCCCCGCCCTGCCTGGCCGAGGCGGAAAAAGCCGGAAGCACGACCGCCATGGCTCCGCCAAGGATCAGTTTGTCGGGTATCTGGCACACCGTCAGCCCGCGGCTGAAGAGCGCCGCCGCATGTGGCGACAGGACACGGCCGAGCAACAGGAGGGGCAAGGCCTCATAGGCCCTGTATAGGAACACGATGGCGCCATTGTACCCGCCGAACGCGGCTATCCTGCGCCATTGCTTGAACGTCGGCTTGAACATCCAGAAATCCGGGCGCAGCGCCAGGGCCAACACGCCGGTGACCGTGCTGCTCGCCAGCCAGGCCCAGGCAAAGCTCATATAGCTGAACCCGGTCAGCGCCAGCGCGACGGTAGCAGCTCCGCCTGTCGCCGCCCCGGCAACGTTGATCATGGCGACCTTTCCGAAAGCCATTTCACGGCGCATCAGCGTGACGACCTGGATGGGCACCAATTCGACGAACAGGCACACCGACATCAGCCGAAGATAAGGCACCAGTTTTTCTTCGTGGAAGGAGGACGCGAGCGCCGGAGCGGCCACAACCAGAAAGGCTGCGATTGCCGCCGTGAGGGCGAGCATCAGGCTGAAGGTCCCGCGGATGTCCTCCCTGCTCAGGACCGGACGCTGGATCATGAAACTCGAGCTGGCGAATTCCCGCCCCGACAGCGCGATGCCGAGGATTGCCAGGCTGATCACCGAGATGCCGATCTCCTCGGGGGTCAGGACGCGGGAAACGGCGGCGACTGTGACAAAGTTCAAGCCGATCACGATGTAACGATCGCCCGTGCTCAGCAGAAGTGCGCGTTTGACGCTCATGAGGATCCTGGATGCCGGCTGCGAGTGAACAAGCGCCGGACGATGACGTCTGGTCTGCCCGCCTCCCAAGGCAGGAGAACATAGGCCGGCGGTCCGAAGTAGAAGCCAAAAGGAAGTAGGTCCGTCCCACATTCGGTTGAGATCGAAGGGCGCGCGCCTGAGGCCGCTTCTGCGGCAGCAAGGCCCTGCATCGCGAGAAGGTCCCGAAGCGGTCGCCCGTACTGGGGTGCCGCCGTCGCCCATAGCGGCCGAAAGGCTATGAGCCGCATTCTAAAGACGTAAGGCGGATGAAGCCGGTCTCCCAATAGTCAGATTGTTGCGACCCGCGACGAGGATAGTGTTGCAGCCTCGCGAGAACCGGGACACTGAAAATGTTGAAATGTGCGTTGATCGGGGCGGCTTGCCTGCTCGCCATGGCCTCGTCGGCCTCCGGCGACATTCTCTGGGGGGCTAACGGCCACCCGATTACGGCCTATCCAGGCATCTCGGTCGAGCGTCAGTTCGACTACCTCGAAGACCTGGGGATGAAGTCCTACCGCGTGAACATTTCCGACCTTTCCTCGGCGGACAGGCTGGCGGAAATGGTGGCGGAGGGCAAGAAGCACGGCATCGAGGTGCTGCCCGTCATCACCCCCGGCAATGTCGACCTTGATAAAGACAACACCGACGAGCTCTACGCCAAGACGCGCGCTCTGGCGGTCGCATTGGGATCCCGGTTTAAGGATGACATCCGCGCCTGGGAACTGGGCAACGAGACGGAGAACTACGCCATCATCAAAGCTTGCGAGAAGCGCGATGACGGCACCACATATCCCTGCGAATGGGGTCCGGCCGGCGGCACCGGAGTGCTGGACTATTTCGGCCCGCGCTGGGCCAAGGTCAGCGCCGTCCTGAAGGGATTGTCCGACGGCATGAGCGAAGTCGACCCGGGCATTCGCAAGGCGATGGGCACTGCGGGGTGGGGCCACACCGGGGCAATCGAACGAATGAAGCAGGACGGCATCAAATGGGACATCTCGGTCTGGCATATGTATGGCCAGGATCCCGAGCCCGCCTTCAAGGTGCTCGCCAGCTACGGGAAGCCGATCTGGGTCACCGAATTCAACAATCCTTACGGAAGCCGGCAAAGCGAAAGACAGCAGGCCGAAGGACTGATGCAGTCCATGCTGCGGCTGCGCCAGCTGCAGGCCAAGTACAACGTGGAAGCCGCTCACATCTATGAGCTTCTGGATGAAACCTATTGGGCGCCCGACTTCGAAGCATCGATGGGGTTGGTCAGGCTTGTCGGCTCGGCGGAGCGCGGCTGGAGCCCGGCAGGGCCTAAGGCCGCATACATTGCGGTGAGGGACTTGATACTCGGCCCGCGGCCGCTGCCGAGGCCGGAGCGCGGCTGCGATTTCGCGGACAGCGGCAAGATCGTGACCGCCACCATGCGCCAGGCGAGTTTTAGTCATTGCCTGATACTGGGGCGCAAGGCCAGCGATGAAGATATCGAACGGTGGTCCGCTGCCCTGGACGACGGCTCGGCCGATGTCCCCAAAATGATGATCGACCTGCTGCATTCGCGGGAATTCTTGAGGAAGTATTCCATCATCGGCCTGAGCGACCGTGCCTATGTCGGCTTCCTCTACCGGCTGCTCATGGACAGGGACGGCGACGGGTACGGGCTGGACGTCTATTCCAAACAGCTGCGGGACGGCTCGATGTCGAGGGATTCCATAGCCCGCGGCATGATCACCTCCAGCGAATTCACCGACAAGTATGCCGTCCACCTCGCCGCGACCGCGAAAACGGCCCCCGCCGCCGAAATGGCAAACTAGCCTGCGGCTGAAGAGGTCTGGACCGTCATGGATCTGCGCTTCTGTGGTCTCGCATTTTGCATGCTGGCTGCGACGACCCTGGTCGGCCATGCCTGCGAAGCGCCCATGGCGGCCCAGCAGCCGTTCCCTCTGCGCGTGGAACCCGGCAAGCGATATCTGGAAGACGCTGCCGGCTGTGCCTTTCTGATCAATGGCGACGCCGCGTGGTCGCTGATCGCCGATTTGACCCGCGAGGATGCGGATGTCTACCTTCGTGACCGGCGGGCACGCGGGTTCAACACGGTGCTGATCAACCTCATCGAGCATCGCTTTGCCCGCAACGCTCCCGCCAATGCCTATGGCGACCGCCCTTTCCTTCGCGATGGCGACTTCAGCGCCCCCAACGAAGCCTATTTCAGGCATGCCGACTGGGTCTTGCGCAGGGCGCGCGATCTCGGTTTCGTGGTGCTGCTCGTTCCTTCCTATCTCGGCTATGGCGGAGGGGACCAGGGCTGGTACCAGGAGATGGCCGCCGGCGGCGAGAAAAGCCTGCGAGCCTACGGCCGATTCGTCGGACAGCGCTATGGCGGCCTCGGAAACATCATCTGGGTGGAGGGCGGCGACTACAATCCGCCGGACAAGAGCCTGGTCAGGGCGGTCGCGGAAGGGATCCGGGAAATCGACCCGAATGCCTTGCAAACCGTGCACAACGCGCCCGAAACGGCGGCTCTGGATTACTGGCGGGGCGAACCGTGGCTTTCCGTGGACAATGTCTACACCTACGAGCCCGTCCACGCGGCGGCGCTTGTCCAGCACGCCTCGGGCGAGATGCCGTATTTCCTGATGGAGAGCGCCTACGAAAACGAGTTCGGCGCGGACGCGCACCGCGTGCGGGTGCAGGCCTACCAGGCGGTTCTTTCCGGCGCTTCGGGACAAATATTCGGCAACAACCCGATCTGGCACTTCGGCGGTCCGGGCCTCTGGCCGGCGGACACGACCTGGCAGCAGGCGCTCGACAGTCCGGGGGCCAGGAGCATGCAGGTTCTCCATCAATATTTTTCGTCGATCAGATGGTGGGAACTCGAACCTGATACGGGAAACGACTTCCTCATCGCGGGACAGGGCAGCTACCACGCCCGGACGATGTCGGCGCGGAGCAAGGATGGGTCGTTCGCACTCGTCTACCTTCCCAACGGGAGGGGCATTACCCTCGACCTTGAAAAGCTCGCCGGGCCGCAAGTCTCGGCTCGCTGGATCGATCCTTCCACGGGAGGGAGCGAGGCGGCTCCCGGGTCACCGTTTTCCATGAATGTCCGGTATTTCGGGCCGCCAAAAGGCGATCACACCGATTGGATGCTGGAACTCCGTACGCAACCGGTACAAAGCCAATGACCGCCAGGAACGACGCCGCAGACAGCTTTGACAGCCTGGCGAGCACCGGTGCGATCGGAGCGGCGTCCCGTCAGCCAAGCGGCCACCGCACGGAGGTGCTCCGGGCGCCGCGAAGAATAACATTGTTCGGGCTCTTCGGCTCCGGCAATTTCGGCAATGAAGGTTCGCTAGAAGCAATGGTCGGGTTTCTGAGGAGAGAGAGGCCCGAGGCGGACCTTTCATGCGTCTGCGGCGAACCCGAGGTGGTCAAACGGACTTTTGGGATCGAGACCTCGCCGATCCGGCGGAACGGGCCTGCGGCGGGCCTGTCCGGACGCATCAACCGGCTGCTCCTGAAAATCCCCGGAAAACTTGCCGATTTCGCGCAGACGGTTAGCCGCATCCGCAAGTCCGACGTGATGATCTTCCCAGGCACCGGAATCCTGGACGATTTCGGGGAGAGGCCGGCGGGCATGCCTTACGACATCCTCAAATGGTGTCTCGCCGCTCGCCTCGTCGGCACGCGCATCGCCTTTGTCAGCATCGGGGCCGGCCCGATCAGGAACCGGCTGAGCCGCTTGCTGATGACGTCGGCGGCCCGCCTGGCTCATTACCGGTCCTACCGCGACCTGCAATCCAGGGAATTCATGGAAAGCGTCGGCTTCGACACCCGTGGAGACGCGATCTATCCAGACCTCGCCTTCAGCCTGCCCGCGCCAATTCGATCTCCTCGGACTCGGCCGGAGGCGCTGAAGGTGGGCGTCGGCATCATGGCCTATCGCGGCTGGTACGGCTTTGCCGAAGGCGGTCAGTCGATCCTTACCGGATATATCGGCAAACTGGCGCGTTTCGTCGTCCACCTCCTCGACAGCGGCCACGATGTCCGGCTTCTCATAGGCGACGAAGAAGACAGCATCGCCGTCGACGCGCTCCGGGCGGCCGTGGGTGACCTGCGGCCCGGCTCGAGGCTGGCGCACGAACAGGTCCATTCGCTGGGCGACGTCATGGGGCAGATGGCGCTGACCGACATCGTCGTCGCCACGCGGTTCCACAACATCGTCTGCGCATTGATGATGCGCAGGCCGACCATCTCGCTGAGCTACGCGAGGAAGAACGATGTGCTGATGGAAGAAATGGGCCTGGGCGAGTACTGCCAGCATGTCGAGACCTTCAATGTCGAAACGTTGATCGCGCAGTTTTCGCAGCTGGCGGCTGCCAGGGAAAAGCACGAACAGGCAATTGGCGAGCGTCTCGTCGAGTTCAGGGAGCAGGTCGACAGGCAGGACGCCTGCCTCCTCTCCGGCGTGATCGGTTGAAGCGCATGGTGTTGATCGCCCGCATTGCGCCTCCAGGCAATGCGCAACCGGCGTTCATCCGAAAGTTGCGGACCAGGAGTAGGGGCTACATCCATCGTCTGAAGGTCAACAATGACGTCGAAATGCTAGTCTGTTGCGGTCTCACTCGTGCGAGCAACATCATCGATGGAAACAATGCTGAAGAAGCCTATAAGGACGCCAGCGAGCCTGGCAATCCTCATCCTCATCGGAGGTTCTGATTGATGGCCAGCGTCGACATTGTGATCCCTTGCTACAATTATGCGCACTTCCTGCCGCAATGCGTTCAAAGCGTGCTTGTCCAGGGAGTCGAGGATGTCAGGATCGTCATCATCGACAACGCCTCCACCGACGACAGCGTCGAGGTGGCGCATCGGCTGGCGGCGACGGATGACAGGATCGAGGCCATCTGGCATCCGGTGAATGTCGGTTCCCATGCTTCGTTCAACGAAGGCGTGGATTTGGCCCGCGCCGATTATTTCATGATCCTCTGCGCCGATGACTTGCTCATGCCGGGAGCTCTTCGCCTTGGGATGGCGCTCCTCGACCGCTTCAAGGAGGTATCGTTCGTGCTGGGCAAGCACATGGCGCCATGGGTCGGGAACGACCTTCCCACCCTGTCTGCGCAGGCCGACGGCTGGACCCTGACGGATGGCAACCGGCTGATCGAGACCTGCTGCCGGAAGATGAAATTCAACCTGACCGCCCATGCCATGCTCGTGCGGACATCGGTGCAGAAGGCAGTCGGCCACTATCGGCCGTCGGTCCCTCTGCTCGACGACCTGGAGATGGCTCTGCGCCTGGCCCGCTTCGGATCCGTTGCGGAGCTGTCCGTGCCGCTGGCGATAACGCGCGAACACACGACCAATATCTCTCAAGTCATGTGGCAGGACGGGCTCCGCAGACTGCAGGAGTATGAAACCGTGCTGGAGAGCTTCTTTGCTCACGAAGGCAGCACCATGCCCAACGCGCCGGCGCTTCATCGCATGGTCCGGCGCCATCTGGCGGCGGCCGCTTACTGGTCGGCACTATCGCATCTGATAAGGGGCAAGCGCGCGGCCGGCGCCAAACTTTTCAAATTCGGCCGGAGGCTTGACCCGGCCTCCATGTTTCTGCCGCCCATCGGTCATCTGTTCACGGCGGACGGCTCCCTCAAACGTGCGAGACGGGTCATCTTGGAGGTTCTTGGAGCGACGCGCCCTTAGCCGTGTTTCTCGGAATTTTGCAAAGCGCTCAACATCGATTGGGCAATAGATGTCGGATCTGATCGTGACCTTGCCATTTGCCCAACAGAACCAACGCGAAAAAACCCCCGGCAAGGCAGCGGTGGTTCTGGTCACGGACCAGAACTACTTTCTTCCGACGTTCGCAACGGCATTGTCCGCCGATGCCCATACTGGCGGCGACATCTCCATTTATCTGTTCGTCGTCAATGCGAAACAGGCGTGGTTACAGCAATTCGGCGCGGCTGTTTCCGGGACGAAGATATCAATCAAGGCGGCGAGCTTCCCGCAGCTGGCTGAACTCTCCCGATTTCACCGTGACGTCGTTCCCCCGATAGCGCTGGCACGGTTGTGGATCGGCTCGTTGTTGGAAGAGGATATTGGGCGCCTTCTGTACATCGACGGCGACACCATGGTGGACGACGAGCTCGACAGCCTGTTGGCAATTTCGCCGCCCGAGCACGGTCTGATGGCGGTACCGGACTTCATGAGAATTTACATTGATGAAATGAGCCTGTCTAAAGGGAAAGACATAGCCCATCTGAGAGATTTGGGCTGCAGTCCGACGGCATATTTCAATTCAGGCGTAATATATGCATCGAAAAATGCGTGGAATTCCATAGCATCGTCGGCCATCAAGTTTCTGCGTGAGCATCCGGACCGCTGCATCGCGTCCGATCAAAGCGCGCTCAATCACGCGGCGCAGGGAAACGTCTACTTTCTGCCTCTTCGCTACAATTATCAGAGCGAATACATGATGGCGTTGGATCCGCGCGAGCTGGGATTCAAGCCAACGATCTGGCACTTCGTCGGCGCGCCCAAGCCGTGGGACGCACCCGGCTGGCCCTGGGATGAGTATTTCAACAAATTCTATCGCCAGGCGGAGTCGGTGCTGCGAAACTGCAGCGTCACGCTTCCGGTCCCTCCAAAGGCGCAGATAGTTGCGGGTCTTTCCCATCGGGAGCGCAACAGATTTCGCATGAAGTGGGTGTATCCTTGGCGCAGATACACACGCAGGCGAAAGATACTGTCCTTGCTTTCGCAGTGACGCGGCGGCCGTGAACCCGGAGCCGGACGGCGCCATGTCGTCGAAGTAGGTCCATACGATCCGAAAAGAGCCGATGGATAGGCTTATGGAGGTATGGCAATACGGCAAAAGGATAGTGCGCTCAACCTTGTCGCCGCCTCCTACTCCCATTGCCACGCTTGCCGGCCAGGCGTTGTTTCCCGAAAAGTCAGGCATCGGCGCCGCGCCCGGACCGGGACTTTATCGCGGGTGGCCAGCCCAGGAAACTATGACATGCGTGCCGATGCGCGGGGAGCCAGCCATATGAAGGAAACGCAGGGCTGCGGCCGGCTCGGGCGGGCTTGACGACAGATGCAGATCTCGCCTGCCGGTCTCGTTGTCTGCGTGGCGGTGCTGCTGCTGGCCTACTACTACCGGGCGCCTCTGATCGTAGGGCTTATCGCATCGCTGGCTTTCGGCTCAACGGCCCTGATGACGCTCAGTTCGCTGGGCGGATCGTCGCCGCTTATCTACACCTTCTTCGGCGCTCTTCTGCTGATGGGGGTCGCCGCCAGGAGGCGGATCTGGCAGGACCTCGGCGATGTGTTCGGCAAGATCCGGCCCGTATGGGTTCTCATTGGTCTTATGTTTTATGCGGCGGCCGGAGCGTGGCTTTTCCCGCGCCTGTTCGCGGGACAGACCAGCGCGTTCGTCCAATCCACCACGCGCCACGGCGTCGTAGTAGAGGCCTCGCTCGGGCCGGTCTCGTCCAACATCTCGCAAACCGGATATTTCATTCTTGGTGGCCTCACGGTCATCGCCCTCTGCGTCCTGCTCCTCAACAAGGACAGGACAGACGAGATCCGGCGCGGTTTTTTCGTCTGGTGCGTCCTCCATGTGACCATGGGACTGCTCGATTTGGCGGGCAAGTTCGCGGGAGCCGGGGACCTTCTGCTGGTGATCCGGACCGCCAGCTACGCGATGCTCACGGACCAGATCCAGTCGGGTTTCTTCCGCCTTGCCGGAGCGTATTCCGAAGCATCGGCCTTCGGCGGCGCGTCCCTGGCGTGCCTGTCGTTTTGCTACGTCTACTGGCGCAAGACAGGCTCTCGGCTGGCCAGCTGGCTGTCGGCGGCCATGCTGCTGCTGCTGCTGCTTTCCACGTCGTCGACGGCATATGTCGGCTTGGCCGCGCTGAGCCTTCCCGTTGCCTTTTCCCTCGCACGTTCGTTTCTGGCCGGTCGTGTCACTGCCGATGAAATCCTGATCGTCGCGCTCCTGACGATCGGGGTCTGCGCGGTGATGGCGATCATCGTCTACGATGAACGGATCCTCGATCCGGTTATCGACCTCATCGACTCGACCATCATCAGCAAGGGCAGCACGGACTCCGGTCACGAACGGACTTACTGGAACGTCAAGAGCCTCCAGTCCTTCGCCGACACCAGCGGCCTGGGCGTCGGGTTCGGCAGCTCGCGCGCTTCCAGCTGGCCGATTGCCGTCGTCTCGCAGCTCGGCTTCGTCGGCAGCCTGATGATGGCGACGCTCCTGGGCGTGCTGATCCGTGGACTGGGAGGACTGAGGCCCTACGTCGATCGCGAAACGGACGCGGTGGTATCGTCCGTCCGGGCATGCGCCCTGGCAGGAATCGTCGCCGCCTCCATTTCGGGCGGGAGCGCGGATCCCGGCATCGTTTTCTTCATCGCACTCGCCGTCGTCGCCTCGGCCAGGGCGCTCGCCCGCAGGAACAGGCATGCCCGCGAACGGTCGTTGCAGGGATACCAATCCCCGGAACTGATCCATGATCCGGCTGTCGCCAGACATGCGGCGATATCCGGGCAGTGGCCGCCCGCGTCCGGCTGGGAGAATCCCATCGACCGCGAATTCATCGGCCTTTCTGACATTACTGGCTTCCTGAAGCTGTACGCGCGCTCCATCACGGGTTGCCTGGCGGCAGGCATCCTCGCGGCGGGGTTCTACGTCGTGACCACGGACCCGACCTACACGGCGAGCACCCAGATCCTCATCGAGCCGAACCTCGCCAAGCTGCTCCAGCAGCAGCCGCGCGAAGCCAACGTGTCCCTGGATACAGCGCAGATCGAAAGTCGGATCGCCCTCATGAGGTCGGAAAGGACCGCGATGATGGTCATCGACTCACTCAACCTGCGGGACGACGCGACGTTCAATCGGCCGCAAAGTCTTACCTTGGCCGAACGATTTGACCAATTCGGCGCGCTTGTGCTGAAAACGCTGGGCTTGCGGACAAGAGCGGCTGCCGGTGGGTCTGAATCCGCCGGCGCTGGACAACCGCCTTCGGGCAGCGCCGACGGCACGGCGTCCGAGATCGCGGAATTCAGGCGCACTCGCCATACGATGCAGGCCTTTCAGAACGGACTCGACATCCGTCAGCTGGGTGGCTCCTACGCGATCGAAATCTCCTTCAGCTCCCACGACCCCGAATTGTCGGCCAGGGTAGCCAACACCACCGCGAACGCCCTCGTGCTCGAACAGCTGGGGGCCAAGGGAGCGGTGGCCCATGAGGATGGC
The DNA here is from genome assembly GCF_040323255.1 of Mesorhizobium sp. M0052. Lineage (NCBI taxonomy): Bacteria > Pseudomonadati > Pseudomonadota > Alphaproteobacteria > Hyphomicrobiales > Phyllobacteriaceae > Mesorhizobium > Mesorhizobium sp. M0052. Next base: position 54,270 of record NZ_JAMYUS010000028.1, read on the forward strand.
GCGTGGCTCGATAAACGTCTCGAGGAATTGCGGAGCCAAATGAACAACGCCACGCAGATGGCCCAGGAGTTCCGCGCCCGGCACGACTACAGCGTCGGCAGACCGTCGGGCGACGCGGCGGTCCAGGACAAGGCGATGGAGAATGCGAGCGGCGAGATGCATGAGTCTACGCTCGAAGAACTCGATCTTACCGCGGACATCTACCGCAAGATGTACCGCGACTTCTTGCAGGCGCACACCAGTTCGCTCAACCAGGAAACATATCCGATTGCCGACCTGCGGGTAATCACGCCTGCTTCGCCATCGCCGTCAGCCAGCCATCCGCGACGTTCGCTGATGCTGGCTTTCGGCGCTCTCTTCGGCATCATGGTCGGAGTGGCCCAAGCCTTCATCCGGAACATGTTCGACAAGACCATTCGTTCGCCGCGGCAAGTCCGTGAGGGGCTTGGGCTGGAATGCATGGGCGAGTTGCCGCCGTTCGGACGGAGAGGACGTGGCGGCCGAACGGACGAGGTGACGAATTCTCCATATTCGCCCCTCAGCCACAGCCTAAGACGGGTCAAGACCGCGATCAGCCTCGCCGGCGGCACCCATCCCATGAAATGGCTGGGCATCACATCGACGGCGGAGGACGAGGACAAATGCTTGACGGCGATCAACCTCGCTTCGCTCTACTCGATGTCCGGCAAGCGCGTGCTGCTCCTCGATGCGAACTCCTCTCGTCCGGATCTGACCAGGATGCTGCTGACGGCTTTGCCTGCCGCTGGCGAGCGGGCGGCAGGCCCCATCACGTCGAGCATAGTGTCTGTGCCGAACCGGAAGTTCGATCTGCTTCCATGCTTGTCTTCTAGCGCCGGTGAACTGCTTGTCCCGCAGGCGATGCACGGCGCCCTCGCCGAATTGCAAACGTACGATATTGTCATCGTGGTCCTCCCCTCGTTCGCTTCGGGATCTTCCAAATTGGCGGTCAACCCGGTTCTCGATGGCACAATCCTGGTCGCCGGATGGGGCAGAACCTCCATGGACGTGCTGAATGACCTCGTGCGGTCGATGCGTGCGGGCAGGGCACCGATAGCCGGCGTGTTGATCACCGGGGCTCCCGCAGGGTCTCGAAAGCATCTCGCCGCCTACGGATTGCCCTCGGCAAGCCGGCTTTTCCTGCGCGAACTACCACTCTTGTTGCGTAGGCAATGCGGCTAGGAGCCCATTCGTAGGGCTTAGGGATTACGTCTTCGTGCGGCTACTCCTTTTGCATTTCTTGCGGGCGGGCCCCGCTTGCTGGGAAAGTCCCTTGACATGCACCATCCGTCGACCAACCGTATCGGGACGATAAGGGTGTCTGTCCCTTGACTCCTGTCGGTGGCTGACTGGAAAGGGGTCTCGATGTGACCGCTTCGCTCGCGTGATAACAAGCAAGACAGTAAATGCGCGGCAGACAGGAAAAATGCCGAGATAGATGGCACATTCCGCCAAGAGAAGATGGAAGTTACGATTTTTGTACGCTGCGATGATTTCTGTTTTCATCGCAGTGGTGGGTGGATTTGTGTTATACAATAATATGCCTAAGCCCGAAGATGAGGCGAAAAGTACAAAGATATGGCATTCACTAACCTGGAGAGTCCAGCTCTATACGCGTAAGGTGTTTGGGGGAGTTCCGGACTTGTCCTGGTCGGAGCTTCTTCAGATGACGAACCCTTCGAGCGGGTTCGTTTTGACCACGACGGTGACGGAAGGGCGCTCCCTGGATGCCGCCGTCAGCAATCCTTTTGTCAGTGCGGAGGATCGCGCCAGCGGCGCCGATATATTTCGCAGGAACTGCGCGGCCTGCCACGATGGATCGGGGACACACGCTCCGCTTCTCGACCGGCCACTCAGACACGGCGACAGCGACCTGGCCATCTACAAGGTCGTGCGCGACGGTATTCCCGCAACCTCCATGGCGTCCCACGCCGATCTCCCGTTCGACGACCGTTGGAAGGTCGTAAGCTATATCAGATCGCTCCAGGCCAGGACTTCGGCCACGAGCGACGACAACGCGCCCCATCTTGATATCCGCGTGAAGGGCGACGATCTGATTGCTCCGAATTCGGGCCAATGGTTGACCTATTCGGGTTCGCTGGACGGTCGGCGCTATTCGCCGCTCTCCGAAATCACAAAGGACAATGTGCCCCGGCTTCGTGTCCGCTGGATCAGCCAGCTCGACACCGATGACCGTGTTCTAGAGGCGACGCCGCTTGTCATCGGCGGAGCGCTCTTCACCAGCGTGCCTCCTGCCGGCATCGTTGCCTTCGACACCATATCGGGCAAGGTGATCTGGAAGTACGACAGGCCTTTGCCCGATAATCTGCCGATGTGCTGCGGCAGGGTAAACAGAGGCGTTGCCGTTCTCGGCAGCACGCTGTTCCTGGGCACTTTGGACGGCGTCCTCGTCGCGGTGGATGCCAACACCGGCAAGGAGGTGTGGGAAACCCAGGTAGCCAAGCCCTCCGAAGGTTTCACGATGACCGGGGCGCCTCTGGCCACAAGCAATGCCGTCGTGGTCGGCGTTGCCGGCGGCGAGTTCGGCATTCGCGGATTTCTGGCGGCCTACGATCCCGCGAGCGGCAAGCAGCTGTGGAAATTCAACACCATCCCCGGTCCTGGCGAACCGGGGCACGAGACGTGGAAGAACGACGCCTGGCAAACCGGCGGCGGCCCGACATGGGTGACGGGTAGCTACGATCCATCGCTCGATCTCGTGTACTGGGGCGTGGGCAACCCGGGCCCGGACTATAATGGCGACGTACGCCCCGGCGACAACCTGTACACCAATAGCGCGGTCGCGCTGCATGCGGACACCGGCAAGCTCGCATGGCACTTCCAGTTCACGCCCCATGACGAACACGACTGGGACTCCAACCAGACGCCTATCCTTACCGATCTCACCATCAACGGCGTCAAACGCAAGGTTATTTGCTGGGCAAACAGGAACGGATTCTACTATGTGCTCGACAGGGTCACCGGGGAATTCCTGACCGGCGTGAACTTCGTGGAGCAGAATTGGGCCGATGGCCTGGATCACGCGGGGCGGCCGGTCCTGTCGGCGGGCGCTTCGACCCAGGGGCGCCTCATACGGCCGGGCGGCGGAGGAACGAACTGGCAAAATCCGGCCTTCGACCAAGGCCGAGGGCTGGTCTTCGTGCCGACGACCGAAGGGGCATCGATTTTTACGAAAACCGATCCGGACAATGTCCAACGAGGGGAGGGGGGGCTGTTTGTCGCAAGCGGGGCCGCGTGGGTTTCTCCGCCGGTGCGGGCCGTGCGTGCGCTCGATGCTGCGACTGGCGAGAGGAAATGGGAATTCCGCTCCCCCACGGCAAAGGACTCAGGTTACGGCGGCCTGCTGGCGACCGCCGGCGGGCTGGTTTTCGGCGCCTCCGGAGGGGTGCTGTTCGCGCTCGACTCCGCCTCCGGCCAGGAGCTTTGGCGCGTGCCGCTTGGCGGAGAGACGAGAGCCGCTCCGATCTCGTTCACCGTGGACGGCCGGCAGGCCATCGCGATCGAGGCCGGCCGCGCGCTGTTCGTGTTCGGACCGTAGGACTCGAGCTCCAAAAACACGGTTTCGGCGGTCCCTGAGACAACATCCGAAAGGATTAGGCGCGCACCAACCGAATGACCTATTCGGCGGCAGGGCCTCGTCCAACAGGGCATTCCGACCGCCTATTGGCGTTCTCGCCCAGCTCTTTGAGCCTCGGTAGGCTCTGCACCATCACTATCTGCTTGAGGAAGATGCGCGATGAAAGTCATGGTAACCGGCCATCAAGGCTATATCGGATCGGTGATGGTGCCGATGCTGCTTCGTGCCGGGCATTCGGTGATGGGCTATGACAGCGATCTCTACCGGCGCTGCACCTTTGCCGCTGGGGGCGAGCGGGCTTCAATTCCATCCATCCAAAAGGATGTCAGGGACGTGCATGCGCGCGACCTAGAAGGGTTCGATGCCGTCATACACCTTGCCGCTCTTTCCAATGATCCGCTCTCCGACCTTGATCCGGACATCACCTACGAAATCAACCATAAGGGCAGCGTCCGCTTTGCGAAGGCGGCCAAGGACGCCGGCGTGTCGCGCTTCCTGTTCGCCTCGTCGTGCAGCAATTACGGACAGGCAGGCGACGGGATGGTCGATGAAACTGGCGAACTGAATCCGGTCACGCCCTATGGTTGGTCGAAGGTCCTTTCAGAACGGGATATTTCCGAACTGGCCAGCAGCAGCTTTTCTCCCACCTATTTCCGGCCCGCCACGGCCTATGGGCTCTCGCCGCGGCTCCGTTTCGACATCGTATTGAACAATCTGGTCGCGTGGGCGGTCACCAAAGGCGTCATCCTCCTGAAGTCCGATGGAACACCGTGGCGACCGATTGTCCATATCGAGGACATTTCCAGGGCATTCATTGCCGGGCTGGAGGCGCCCCGCGAGGCCATTCACAATCAAGCCTTTAACGTGGGACGAACCGACCACAATTACAGGATCCGGGACATCGCCGAGATCGTCGCCGAGATCGTGCCCGATTGCCGGCTTGAACTCGCGCCCGACGCCGGACCCGACAAACGCTCCTATCGGGTCAACTTCGACAAGATCGCGCTTGCCCTGCCTGCCTTCAGGCCACAATGGGATGCGCGCAAGGGTGCCGAGCAACTCTACCAGGCATACCGGAAGTCGAATGTCACGCTGGAGGAATTCGAGGGGCCGCGCTTCCAGCGTATCGGCCATATCAGGCATCTGTTGACCAGCGGACTTCTGGACGAGCGGATGCGGGTCGCTGGACTATCCAAGCCATTGGAGGAGGCGCTCGGATAAGCGGGATGGAACACCTGAGCCCCGCCGGGATCGGCCCGCCGGCAACCGGAGTCGGTCACGAAATTTATGCCCTGGCCGAACGTCTGTTTCCCATCTGCCGGAGCATCACGGGAAACGGCGTTCGAGCAACGCTGGATGTCCTGTCACAGCATATCGAGCTGCAACGGCACGAAGTGCCCACCGGGACGCAGCTGTTCGACTGGACCGTTCCAAAGGAATGGAACATACGCTCGGCAACCATCACAGGCCCGGACGGACAGACGGTCCTCGATTTTGCGGATTCCAACCTGCACGTCGTCAACTACAGCTTGCCGTTCAAGGGGATCCTGACGCTCGCCGAGCTGAGGCCGCACATTCATACTCTGCCCGAACAGCCGCAGCTGATCCCCTACCGCACCAGCTATTACGCCCCGACCTGGGGCTTCTGCGAAGCCCATGTGCGTGTGGCCGACCTGCCCGACGGTTTCTACCGTGTGGAGATCGACGCCGAGCTCGAGGACGGCACTCTCACATACGGCGAATACCTGCACCGCGGGGAGAGCGAGCGGGAATTCCTCCTTTCGGCGCACATTTGCCATCCCTCACTTGCCAACGACAACTGTTCGGGCTTGGCGCTGCTGGCAATGCTGGCGAGAAGTCTCAAGGCAAGGAAGACACGATACAGCTACCGCTTCCTATTCGCTCCCGGCACGATCGGCGCGCTCGCGTGGCTGTCGCGCAACGAGGACCGTACATGTCTCATCGACCACGGTCTGGTGCTGTCATGCGTTGGCGATTCAGGAGGCCCGACATACAAGCGCAGCCGCCGCGGGGACGCCTTTATTGACCGAGCCATGTCCCACGTGCTGGAGCGTCGAGCCGGGGCAAAGCTGATGGACTTCTCCCCATACGGGTATGACGAGAGGCAATATTGTTCGCCGGGCTTCAATCTTCCGGTCGGCATGTTCCAGCGAAGCGTCCACGGCACATTTCCCGAATACCACACCTCGGCCGACAATCTTGACTTCATCAGGCCAGAGCATCTCGAGGATTCCTTCCGCATCTTGATGGAGGTGATCGACATTGTCGAAGAGGACTGGACGCCGTTGAACCGCTTGCCCAAGGGCGAGCCGCAGCTCGGCAAACGCGGCCTTTATGCAGCCGTGGGAGGGCAGAAGTCGTCGGGGGCGACGTCGATCTCGCTGCTATGGGTGCTAAACCTCGCCGACGGGCAGCATTCGCTCCTGGCCATGGCGGAGCGCTCGAAGCTGCCCTTCAAGGAACTGGCCGCCGCTGCGAAACTGCTGTTGGAACATGAGCTCCTGGTAGCCTTATGAGGCCGTTACGGTTCGCCGTCTGATAAGGGGCCAGCTTTTGTCCCTTTCCGACATGGCCGTCGGCATCAAGGGCCATCCGATGGACAAGGTGGGGTCATTGTAATGAACGCCGGTCGAAGCGTTGGGCGTATAGAACTGTGATATGAGATACGAGACCTCGGTGCCGTCGGTTAGGGTCTGGAGGCCGTGGGCGAACCCGGCAGGGATATAGAGCTGCTTCATGTTTTCGGAAGTCAGTTCGAAACCGAGCCATTTGTGGCGCGTCGGCGAATTCGGGCGCAGGTCCACGACGACATCAAAAATCGCGCCCCGGACACAGGAGACCAGCTTGACCTCTGCGTAAGGCTCCTCCTGGTAGTGCAGCCCCCTAAGAGTTCCCTTTTTGATCGAATGAGCCCGGCTGTGCTGGACAAAGCGCGTCGCCAGACCACAATCGGCCATCTCCTTCTCACAGAAAAGGCGGGTGAAAGAACCACGGTCGTCAAGCATGGGAGTAGGCTCGATCACCCAGACCCCTTGAAGCTCCGTTTCGGTAAACTGCATGGGTTGACTCCCCGGCGCCGAGTGAGACTGCCGCCTCAATTGTCAGCGTGGCCAGCCCACGCTGTAAGGGCTACCTAAGCCTTAGCTGGCCTCTCCGATAGCGGTACGTGCGGACGACAGCTGACTACCCGTTCGGCGAGCCTGGTATCGGCATCGCCGCCGCCGGCTCGCTATAAGGATTAATGCACCCGACGGATTGGCAAATCGAACCGGAGAGGGCCGGATCCTAACCTGTCATCTGTCTACGGAGGCGCGGCAGACATGGGTTCTGCGTAGCGCCTGCGTTTCCGTTAGACGGCGGATAGGAGCGGGGAAATGAACATTCAGCCTATCGAAACCGTTCGCGGTCACAGTGCGGCAAGCCGGAATGTCGGTTGCAGGCTCTGCGGGTCGCGCCTGCGCCACACCTTGGTCGATCTAGGCATGTCTCCACCTTGCGAAAGCTTCCTGCAGGCCGAGCAGCTTGACCAAATGGAAGCTTACTATCCTCTCAACGTGCTTGTCTGCGACACTTGCTACCTGGTGCAGCTCAAGGAGTATCTAAGCCCCGAGACCATTTTCAGCGAATATGCCTACTTCTCTTCGTTCTCCTCCAGCTGGGTGGCTCATTCGAAAGTGTATTGCGAGGCCATCACCAGCCGGCTTGGGCTTGGCCGTGACAGTCTTGCGGTCGAGCTCGCAAGCAACGATGGTTACCTGCTGCAGCACTTTCTGCCACTGGGCGTTCCTGTACTGGGCGTCGAACCGGCAGCCAATGTTGCGCGCGCCGCGATCGAGAAAGGTGTGCCCACCCGGGTCGACTTCTTCGGGGTTCGGTTGGCAAATCAGATGATGAGCGAAGGACATTGCGCCGACCTCATCATTGGCAACAACGTCCTGGCGCAGGTGCCGGACCTCAATGACTTCGTCGCCGGGATGAGAATCCTTCTCAAACCTCAGGGGGTGGTCACGCTCGAGTTTCCACATATCGAGCGGCTGATGGCGGAGAATCAGTTCGACACCATTTATCATGAGCACTTTTCATACTTCTCGCTGCTGACGGTCGAGCTGATGGCGGCGCGCCACGGATTGCGGCTGATCGACGTCGAGGAGTTGCCCACCCATGGCGGCTCGCTGCGCGTCTATCTCGCCCATGATGGCAGTCGCTGGGGCGTGGATGACAGCGTGGGCAAACTTCTTGCCAGAGAAAAACGCCACGGGCTAACGGAGATGATTACCTATGCCTCCTTCGGTCACAAGGCCCAGCGTGCCAAGCGCGACCTCTTGGCGTTCCTTATCTCGGCCAAAAACGAAGGGAAGAAGATTTGTGGCTACGGCGCTCCAGGTAAGGGCAACACGCTGCTCAATTACTGCGCCATCGGCACCGACTTCCTCGACTTCACGGTCGACCGTAACCCTTACAAGCATGGTCGCTTCACACCGGGGATGCATATCCCGATCAAATCCGTCGAGGCCATCGACGAAGTCCGGCCAGATTACATCCTCATCCTTCCGTGGAACCTGAAGGACGAGATCATCGAACAGATGCGCCATGTCGCCTCCTGGGGTGCAAGGTTTGTGGTCCCAATTCCTTTTGTGGCGGTGATCGATCCATCGGAGTTAGGCAGATGAAAGTTGTCCTCTTCTGCGGCGGTCGCGGAACCCGGATCCGCGACTATTCCGACAGTATACCCAAGCCGATGATCCCGCTTGGCCACCAGCCGATCCTGCGCCACGTGATGCAGTGGTACAGCGATTATGGACATGATGAGTTCGTCTTGTGCCTGGGCTACAAAGCCAATGTCATCAAGGAGTTCTTCCTCAACACACGGCCGCAGACCTTTTCCGATTGCGTGGTCACGCAGGGAGGTCAAGACGTGAAACTGCTCGGCGACCAGGTCAAGGACTGGAGCATTACCCTGCTTGATACCGGGGTCTGGCGCAATATCGGCGAACGCCTCTGGGCGGCAAGGGACCAGGTTAAGAACGAGAAGATGTTCCTGGCCAACTACTCCGATGGTCTGACCAACGTCGATCTCGACGACGTGGTGGCGAAATTCGAATCCAGCGGCAAGATCGGTTGTTTTCTCGCGGTGCGCGCACCACTGACATACCATTTGGCCGATATCGCGGAAGACGGTCGCGTGCGCGAGTTCCGCACAACCGATACCTCTGAGATCTGGATCAACGGCGGCTACTTCCTGTTCCGCCCGCAAATCTTCGACTATATGCGCGATGGCGAGGAGCTGGTTCTGGAACCTTTCAGGCGACTGATCGACGACAACATGCTCATGGCGTACAAACATGATGGCTTCTGGCGATCGATGGATACGCTGCGCGATTGGCAATCGCTCGAAGACATGGTCGAACGGGGCGACATGCCCTGGAATAGAAAAGTTACCGCCGAAAAAACCAGACGCGGTCTGGTAATGGCCGCTTCGTGAGAGGGCTTGGCCTCGCACGTGGCGGGGAGGAACTCTCGATCCTCTGCCTTGGCGCCCATTCCGATGACATCGAGATCGGCGCCGGCGGCACTATCCTTGGTCTGATCGCGTCGGGGGTGAAACTGGATGTCCACTGGTGTGTGCTAAGCGCCGGCGGCCAGCGGTCGGTCGAGGCCCGCGCTTCGGCCGAAGCGTTCCTGAAAGGATCGAAGTCGTCCGTAATCGACATCGCGGATTTCGAGGACAGCTATTTCCCGGCCCATAGCCGGGCGATAAAGCAGCGGTTGATAGATCTAAGATCTCGCGTCCATCCCGAACTGGTGCTGACCCATGCTAGGTTCGATGCCCATCAAGACCACCGGGAGGTCAATCAACTGACCTGGAATGTCTTTCGCGATCATCTTGTGATCGAATACGAGATTCCCAAATGGGATGGCGATCTTTGCCAGCCAAATGCCTACGTGCCGCTCTCTGCCGCAGTGCTGGAACGCAAGATCGAGCTCCTGCAACAGCACTTCGGCACGCAGCGCTCCAAGGACTGGTTCGACCGTGACACATTCGCGGGGCTGGCGAGATTGCGCGGGATGGAGTGCAGGGCCCCGGAACATTTCGCCGAGGCGTTTACACTCAGAAAAGCCAGACTTCTTTAGCGGATTTTCCGTCCCGATTTGCTTGAGGCTTGTCTGAGCCAAGGGGGCACATGGTTCCTGGGGAAGACTACGGTCGGGCTTTGCCTTCAGGAGCCATCCTCGACGTGGTTGGCGATCTTCGCACGACACTTTTGGGACACCACGCTCTGCCAGATCGGGGTCACCGGCTCATGAAGTGGATACGAGCCGGCGGGTTTCTGATTGCCGTTTGGTCTGACTGCTCGCTGGCCGGGGGTTCTGTGAGACCGCCGGTATCTGAGCCTGTGCATCGCCATTGTTGAAGCGACGAAACACGATCTGAGATGGGCGGCCGACCAAAAATTGGCTTGCTCCCGAATCCAGGGCCTTCGCGTACACGCCCAGAGCACCATCGACGGCGTCTATGGTTTTTATGACGGCCGCGTCGTCATGCGTGTAGCTGACGACGAGAGATGGCATGAGGACACCACGCTTGATCGTCTCCTGCAGGAACAGGGAACGGTATGTCTGTGAGGACTTGCCGTCCTGGTCAAGCGTAGCGTAGGCGAGACAACTGGGACGGCCGACAACTTTGAAGTGCCGATCCAGTCCATGGCGTCTGGAAACCTCCGTGATGCCTTCCTTCAATTTCGTTCCCTGACGGTGCAGGTGTTCGATGACGGACTGGTCCCGATAAGTCCGCATGGTCGCGATTGCCGCGGCCAGCGCATGGGTTTCCGCCCCATGAGTGGTCGACAACAGAAACACCCGCGGGCGGTCCGTATGCTCGAGCCCACCGAGCCGCATATATTCGCGTTTGCCTGCCAGGGCCGAGACCGAAAATCCGTTGCCCAGGGCCTTGCCGAATGTAGACAAGTCCGGTTCGATGCCATAGAGCCTTTGTGCTCCCGCTGCATGCCACCTGAACCCGGTGATCATTTCGTCGAGAATGAACAGCGCACCATTTTCCCGGCAAAGACGCTGGACATTATGCAGGAAGCCGTCGGCCGGATCGTCGCCACGGGAAGGTTCCAGGATCAGGGCGGCTACCTTACCCGGGTGCCTGTCGAACAAATCCTTGACACTAGCGATGTCGTTGTACCGGAAAGTAAGGGTCAGGTTTTGAACTGCTTCTGGAATTCCCGCGTTCATCGGTGTGGTCCCGATGAACCAATCGTCTGTCGAAAAGAAAGGGTGGTCGGCGCAGCACGCGACGAAATCGCGACCCGTGTAGGCGCGGGCAAGGCGGACGGCGCCTGACGTCGCGTCCGATCCGTCCTTGCAGAATTTTACCATCTGCGCGCCGACGAGTTCAAGGAACGTTTCGGCGCAGTCAACTTCGATTCTTGCGGGGCGCGTGAAGTTGGCTCCGCCGGCGAGCGCCGCCTCCACCGCCCTGAGCACCGTTGGGTATGCATGCCCCAGCCCGACGGAACGGTTGCCCATGCCGTATTCGATGTACTGGTTTCCATCGACATCCCAGACGTGGCACCCCAGACCACGTTCGATAAAGCCCGGCGCGAGAACGGGATACTGATCCTCGCCTTTCGCGTAGGTGTGGCTGCCGCCTGGGATCAGCTCACGGCCACGTTCTTGAAGGCGTCCCGATTTGCGAAAACAGAGGCTTTGCTCAGGCATGCGGACTGCTCCAGTTCGGCAGAAAGTCTAGATGTCTGAGCCTGGATTTTCGCGTTCTCCATAAGATCACCGGTTTAGCACTTATGGTGGATGGTTGGCGCGATTGTGGGGTCCTGTGCGGCAAACGCGCCAACTGACAAGCAGCATCAAGGCGCAAGCGAATGAGTTCGCGCAGCGTTGCCTCCGGCCGGGAGCAGCTAATCCTGCGTAGGTTGGTTGAACTAGGCTCAACGCTGGAACCTGGGGGAACAGTCCGGCGTGTGCGAAACGCCGGGGAGCATTGCGCCGCGGCTGTTGCGAAGTACGACCCCCTGACCCCGGACATCCCGGAAATTCGAGGCGATCCTGCCAAATGGCCGTCCCTCACGTGATCACGCCATTCACAGGAAATAATCTTATGATAAACAGCTAGCAGCGGTCGATTCCCCTGGGGTGTAGCCGCTCAGAATGAAGCCCGCCCGGTTCGCTACCGTGGCGGGCTTTTCGTTGACCGCGCCCCGCTTGGTGCGTTCGCATATAAGATTGCGATCGTACATTGAGGGAAGGCGGCTTGTGATTGCGATCACCGTTCAGCCGCAGCTCCTTCCGCGAAGAGATCATTGACCTTGTATGCGACTTCCGTGCGGTTGGTCGCCTTGAGCTTTTTCATGATGTTGCGGATGTGCACCTTCACCGTACTTTCGCGCAGGTTCAGTTCAAAGGCGATGATCTTGTTCGCCTTGCCGCGTCGGAGCGCCTGCGCGACCTCAGCCTGCCTGAGCGTGAACATGCCGGTCAAAGGCGCATCACGGCTGCCTGAATCGATCAGGTGCCGCATAGAAAGAACGCTACTTGCCGGAACGAAGATGCCTCCCGCTGCCGCAAGATTGATTGCCTCGACACAGACATCGATCCCTACAGAGGTTGGAATGTAGCCACGCGCGCCACATTCGAGAGCCGTCAGTATCTGTGCGAGGTCTTCGGTGTCCGCCAAAATCACTACGGGCACCGACTTGAACTCGCTCGAAATTCGCCTGATCTGGTCCGCGATACCCTGGTCGGTGACTTTCCGGCCACCTAGGTTGAAGAGAATGGCTGCAAGGGTCATCCCCTCTTTGGCGCGCCATTCGGCAATCGATCCCATCGCCTCGACGGCCATGCCGAGATCGTGGTCTTCCAGCGCCGATGCGAGACATTCGCGGTCGAGCGCCCTTCCGTCCAGGATGAGCAGACATTCCCTGCCTGCTCGTTGCACCATTCCCGCTCCGCCCGACGGGATTTCTGCCTGATCTGCAGAAGTATATTTATGCAGTCCTACTGTGGAGCCCATACTCTTACCCACCCTTTTTCCACGCGACCCGCCCTGCGGCGGCCAATTAGCCCCTCACTCTTCAGTTCCTTCAGAAATTGAAAAATAGCGCCCACCATTTGGGAGCTTCAGCTGGAATTTGCCCAGCCTTGCACCCACTGCTGTTCCCTGTTCCCAACCCCAACCAGAACAACCTGAGCTTATGGGCTATTTATGAGCCAGCGCTAACTTAGATTAACATTTGGTTAAATTTATGAATCTGCGAAAAACACTAACGGCTAGCCCCGCCGCGGGCGCTACCGTTTTAGGTAAACATGCGAGCTGGCCAGTCGATGGATGGTGTGGAGCGCTGAATACCGCACGACATCGCAACGCTCTGAAGGTGAACCCATCCGAAGACGGCTGGCCTCGGCGGTCCTCATCCCGTAGGCGTAGCCGAGGACTACCCTTTCCGGCAGTCAAAAGCCATGCATCCCAATGCATCGCTTGACTGCATAGGCGCCGGCACTGTCTTCTAAGCGCCTGCTTCGCGCAACGCTCAGCGAAAGGACCTCGTAGGGCAGCTCCCCGGCGCTACTTGGACGCTGTGGCAAATGCCAGCTCGTTTGGTTGGGAAGGGCAGGGCAAATCGGCCAGCATCCCTTGCGGACAGGTCCGAAGCAGCACACGGTGCCGCACTTACCCCGACAGAGCTACGCTTTGTATAGCTCGGGCTCAGGCGGCCCCTGGGGGTCACTTTCGGTCAGCCAAGATGAGTCCAGAACAGTTCCGGCATTCTGGACATCGGCTTCGAAGGCGTCGATCAACCTTTTGGCGGCTTTGTTGGCGATATGACCCTCAGGGTAGGTGGCCTTCACGGCCCGTGCAGACTCGTAAACTTCCTTGAGTTTCCTAACCTGCTTGAGCCCTAACGCGCGATATACTCCCTGGCTGGTCATATCGCATCTCCTCCCTTGTAATGGAATTCTCCGCTGCCCTGCCTACTATGCGTCTGCATTGACAGAGAGTTTCCTGGCTGAAAGCAAAAAACTGCGTGCGACTGTAGTAAGGTGGTCGGTTTCCCGGGTCGAGGCGTTCTTTAGGGGGCCCGCCGGAACCAGGGCTTAGCCATTCGCGGGAGGGTACGACCCGCTTCGCGCCTCCGTCGCAGACCTGTTTGTTCTCGAATTGTGCTCCGGTGCATGTTTTGGCGCGACTTTGATGGGGATATTCGATCACTCAACCCCAAGCGCTTTTGAGCGCACCACCACCTTGATTATCAAGGCCACGGAAGTGACGTGGGGACGAGCATTGGCGCGCTCTACCGTCGCCGGTGGAAGGCTACCCCCTTTGACTCACTTGCTCAGGACATCCAGCTGTCGAAAGATTAGCGATCGGACAGCTCGCTGTATCCGCGTCACAGGGCCAAACCAAGCGGGAACTCGTCGGCATGCAGGTGTCTCTGCCGGGACTGCTAATATGCGCGGCTATTTTGGTCGTTGCCTACTATTTGAGGGGGATGCTGATCATCTGCTTGATCGCTTCCCAGGCTTTCGGCGCGACGGCCGTCATGACACTGACCTTTCTGGGCGGGTCATCTCCATTGATCTATACCATGTTCGCGGCCTTGCTTGTCACGACCGTCGCTGCAAGACGTCGTATATGGCTTGATCTTGGACTCGTGTTCGGAAGCATCCGGACGGTCTGGATCCTGACAAGCCTCATGCTGTACGCAATCATCGGATCATGGTTGTTTCCGAGATTCTTTGCAGGACAGACCGCCGTATTCGTGCAGTCCAAGACCCGCGGCATAGTCATAGAAGATTCCTTCGCGCCGGTTTCCGGCAACATTTCTCAGACCGGCTATTTCGTCCTTGGTGGACTCGCCGCAATAGCGCTTTGCGCCCTGCTGCTGCACTCCGACCGGATCGACCAGGTCCGGCGCGGCTTCTTCTTGTGGTGCGGCCTCCACACGGGGATGGGAGTCTTCGATTACATCAGCAAGACCGTGGGCGCAGGAGACCTGCTGGCCCCCATCAGAACCGCCAACTACGCGATCATATCGAACGCGACGGAGGCCGGATTCGTGTGGATCACCGGAGCTTTTTTCGGAGGCCTCTTCATTCGCCAGCGTTTCCCTCGCCTGCCTGGCATTCTGCTACAGCTACGGGAGAAGGACGAAATCACCGCTGGCCAAATGGCTGGCTGCCATCCTGCTCTTCCTGTCCATTCTGTCGACTTCATCGACCGCCTATGTCGGGCTGATACTGCTATGCATCCCGGCTGCTTTGTCGATGCTGGCCTCGGTCCTGAGGGGAAATGTTGAGGGCGAAGAGATCCTCATAATGGCACTCATGGTGTTGGGCGGGACTGCCATATTGGGCATAAGTCTTTACAAGGCCGAGGCGTTTGACCCGTTCGTCAGGCTGATCAACAGCACCATCATCAACAAAGCGGATTCCGGCTCAGGCCATGAACGCACCTATTGGAATGTAAAGAGCCTGCAGTCTTTTCTCGTTACCAGCGGACTGGGTGTGGGGTTCGGCAGCTCAAGAGCATCGAGTTGGCCGATTGCTGTTCTTTCCCAGCTGGGCTTGATCGGGTCGCTGATGATGGGGGGCCTGCTGTGTGTCCTGGCTAGGGGGCTGGGGGCGGTTCGGCAGTGGGTGGATCCAGAAACAGACGCGGTCGTGGCTAGCGTCAGGAATGCTGCCCTTGCAAGCATAATTGCCATGTCGGTGTCGGGCGGCAGCGCTGATCCAGGCATCCTCTTTTTCATTGCACTTGCAGTCGTTTGCGCCACGAGAGCAGTGCTCGGCGCGGCATGGTCGAACGAAACGCGCCGGCGTCGGGCCACAGCACGGTTAGCGTCGTGTACTCAGGTTCAGCCGAATTGGCTTCGCGGCGGCAAAGGTTCCTAGCGATGTGCCAGGGGTCTGTTCTGTTCAATGTCGACGGCAATTAACGGACGGCCGCCCGGCTCGAACGCCATATCCCTGCCGCGCCGTTTGCCTCGAGGAGAAGAAGGGCTGCCGCCAAACCGCATTAGAAGCGTGGTACTGCTTGGGCATCGGCGGCCAAAGCGGCGGCCAACGTGGTCATGTCGCTGGATCAGGAGGGCCGGCTACTCCGGTCGAGAAGCGCGGCGTGAATTTTACATCTAAAGTGATCGGTGCCGTAACGCGAGGGCCATCCCAAGGAGCGAAGTAGCCAGAGTTATTGGGAGGTTTCGAAGACTTTTATGCTGCAGTCGATATTTGCTTCCATGACGGGTCGACGGCTCTCGTCAGAAACAGTTACCGAAATTTTGCTTTGAAGTTCGCCCTGAACTTCGTCCTGTGCCATGGCGACCAGCATTCTAACTGCGTCTACCCGGGCCTCAAGCGCCCCATCGTAGTGGGTGCCCTCTGTGTCGGGAGAATGGGATTTGCCGTCCCGGACATCGAAGAAAAACAGCGGCATTTTGCGTCCGTGCTTAATAACAAAGTGCTCGTCAGAGCAGAAGGTTTGCGTCTGGGCCACGGCTGTTTAAGGCATTCTTCGGCAGCATTCTAGCAACCGCAGATGGTCAATTGGACGCGGCTGTGGAGAACTCGACTCGGGGCGATCACAAAATATTAAAAACGATAATGGCCGGCAGAAAACACGACGTCGCGAGCCGCTAGAGGGCGGCGATCCAGTCGTTAGCCGACAACAACGCTCGCCGGGCCACCGTGTCGCGAAAGGGTCAACCAAACTGATAGGTAGGCCTGAAGATCGGTTCTGGTAAGCTACCGCCTCGCCAACCGCATTTGTGTCGTTCGGAGTTTCCTGTCTTGCCTCTGAATTTTGTGGACGAAGCCCGGCCCAACACGTTCGAATTTGAAACCTCGGCGTTGATCAAGGCGTCCGGGTTTAGGGAATATGATGCGCGCTGGTGGTTTGGCCAGGTCGCGCCCGAACTTAACCTGATCGGCGTCCAGGCGCTTGGTATGGGGCTCGGCACTCTGATCCGCCGTCTCGGCGCTGGACCCGAGATCATCACCGGGCATGATTTCCGGTCGTATTCGCTGTCTATCAAGCTGGCACTCGTCTCCGGGTTGATGGCCGCTGGCGCCAAGGTGAGGGACATCGGTCTAGCCTTGTCGCCGATGGCGTATTTCGCCCAGTTCGCGCTCGACACGCAGTCGGTCGCCATGGTCACCGCCTCGCACAATCAAAACGGCTGGACCGGCGTCAAGATGGGTGCGGCGCGGCCGTTGACCTTCGGTCCCGAGGAGATGACCGCGCTGAAGACAATTGTCCTGGCCCGCGACTTCGATCTTCTTGGCGGCGGCTCCTATGATTTCGTTTCCGATTTCCGAGAAACCTATCTTGACGATCTGACCCGGGACAAGCGTATCTCGAAGAAGCTCAAGGTCGTAGTCGCCTGTGGCAATGGCACTGCCGGCGCCTTTGCGCCTGAAGCGCTGGAACGGATCGGCTGCGAGGTGGTTCCGCTCGATGTCGAACTCGATCATAGCTTTCCAAACTACAATCCAAACCCCGAAGACATGCAGATGCTGCACGCTATCAAGGACAAGGTGCTGAAGAGCGGCGCCGATCTTGGGCTGGGTTTCGATGGCGATGGCGACCGCTGCGGCGTTGTCGACAATGAGGGCAACGAAATCTTCGCGGACAAGGTCGGTGTGATGCTCGCGCGGGATATTTCGCTGCTCTATCCCGGGTCGACCTTCGTCGTCGACGTCAAGTCCACCGGCCTGTTCCGCACGGATAACGTATTGCTAGCCAATGGTGCGGTCACCGATTACTGGAAGACCGGGCACTCCTACATCAAGCGTCGTGTCGCCGAGCTAGGGGCCGTTGCAGGCTTCGAAAAATCCGGGCATTTCTTCTTCAACCCGCCTGTCGGTCGCGGTTACGACGATGGGCTGATCACTGCCATCGCCATTTGCCAAATGCTCGATCGCAGCCCCAGCAGTTCGATGGCCGACCTTTACCGCACGCTGCCGCTGACCTTCGGTACGCCAACCATGTCGCCGCACTGCGCGGACGACGTGAAGTATGGCGTCGTGGAGCGGGTGGTTTCTGAGTTCCAGACTATGAAGCGGGACGATGCGACCTTCGCCGGCCAGAAGATCGCTGATCTGATCACCATAAACGGCGTGCGCCTCGTCGCCGAGGATGGCACCTGGGGGTTGGTGCGTGCGTCATCGAACAAGCCTGAGCTTGTCGTGGTTGTTGAAAGCCCGGTTTCATCGCTGCGCCGCCGGGAGATGTTCGAGGCCGTCAACGCCGTGCTGCTCCGCAGTCCGGAAGTGGGCGCCTACAACCAGACTTTCTGAGAAGGCGTAAGGAGCCAGGCTGGGACTTGGGCGCACTTTTCTGCCTGATCGATCGGGACTGTGGGGTCTTGCAATTCTCGCAGTCCAGTGCGCGCTCTGGTGAAGCTCGCGGCGCCAAAGGTGTACCGTGGTGGGTCACCTGCGTGTGGCCCAGTAATTGCGTAGCCTATCCCGGCGTCCGGTGAAATCTTGGCCGCCGCTGGGAGACCCACCGTGATCGGATACACACCGCAGTTCGGCTGCAATAGGTGCAAACTTCCTCTTGTCGGCGATGAGACGCAAGGATTCAATCGCTTGACCTGCCCTGGTTGTGGGGTTTCAGACACGTGCGAGAATGTGATGCTGGAGATTGACGAACGGCGAGCGGAAGCACTTTCGCGCGCGCTCTGCCGCCCTTTAATACGAGACCGTGAAACAGGTCAGGCCCGGACTAAACTCTACCGTTTCGCTCTGCTGTTTGGGGGCAGGGCACAGCTGGATCGTGCATCCCGAAGCAAATGATCGGCAGTGCATTTGCGTTGGCGGTCGACCTTTGCCGACCAACTCCGGGATCTACTTGCTTCTGGTGGCCTCATTCGTCAACCGTCACCTGGAACTGTACTCCCTATAGGGCTGGCCGCGCGACGGGTAGTTTTATGTGAGCATCAGCTTTGGCCGCGTGATGGGGCAAGTGGGGGGAAACAAGAAATCTGAAACTCTTTGTTTGATATGGACTTCTTGTCCAGCGGACTATGAACGGCGCACCAGCCGTCTGAGACTTGCCATTTCCGGGGCAGCATCGCTCACGGAGTGCAATCCGGGCAGGAACTGTGCACAATCTGTGGGGTTCTCAAAGAAGAAAGCTCAAGGCGCCTACGCGGGCAATCCCGCTGATGGGCCTGATTGTTCTTGGCAAGGCTTGGCAAGGCTCAACCAGAGGCGAGCTCGGCAAGTTCTTCGGCCGCTTCATTGATACCGTGTGCGACCGCTCGCTCGAGCCAAAGGCGACCGGCTGCAGGATCGCGCTCCCCAGCGATACCCCTTGACAAATAACGCCCGAGCATGAGTTGGGCTTGGCCGTGCCCACGTCCAGCAGCGGCGGCGTACCATTTCTGCGCCTCCGCCTGGTCGATCGGTAGGCTCTGGCCGGCTGCGTACAGCGCACCAAGTGCAAACATCCCCCCGGCGTGGCCGTCGGTGGCTGCCCCCTGGAACAGCTGCATAGCAACCTTTGGCTCACGCGCGCCACCGCGGCCATTGAGCAGCATCTCGGCAAGCGCCACCTGGGCGTCGAGCAGGCCGGCATTGGCCGCCCGAGCAAACCAGAGGCGGGCCTGCGATAGGTCGGTCACCACGCCGCGTCCATCTTGCAGGAGACGGGCGTACATATATTGCGCCTCGGCGACACCTTCAGCCGCGCGCCTTAGCCATTGCGCCGCTTGGCCCTCGTCCTGGCGGACGCCAACGCCATTGGCGAAGCAGAGCCCAAGATTGAATGCGGCGATCAGGTCCCCCGATGAAGCGGCCGCTTCGAACCATCCGGCAACGCTTGCACGATCATCCGGCTCGCCGGCTCCTCCGAGCACGAGATTGGCGAGGTCGATCTGTGCTTCCTGATTGCCGCCAAGTGCAGCGGCGCGTAGCCAGCGTGCCCCTTCTTCGAGATCCTGAGCCACGCCGTTGCCCGTCAAATAAAGCGAGGCCAAAGCGCGGGCGGCGGCCTGATGGCCCGCTTCGGCCGCCCGCCGATACCAGTTTGCGGATTCTGCAAAATCCGGCCGCTGCGTCTTCACATAGCGGTCGCCAAGGAGATAGGCAGCCTCAATATTGCCCGCCAACGCAGCGCGCCGCATCCACGCCTCTCCAGCAGATATGTCCTGGTCGACAAATGCACCATCAATCAGTGCCAGTCCCAACCGGAACTGGGCGGAGGGAAGGCCTTTTTCTGCAGCAGCCTGATAGAGTTGAACGGCTGCGTCCATGTCGCGTACGACGCCGAGCCCGTGCTCGGTAAGGACCGCGAGAAGGTAGATTGCGGTCGGCAGACCGGCGTCGGCGGCGCGTCTTACCTCGTTTGCAATCCTGACCCTGTTTTCACGTTTGCCACTACGGGCGAGCGACAGGGCAAAGCCGAGACACCCCTCGGCGCAGCCGGCAGAAGCCGACTTCTCGTACCATCGGTGCGCCGCATCTGCATTGCGCATTGCTTTGGGACCGCTGGTAAGTATATAGCCGAGGATCGCCTGTCCGGTGGCCGAGCCCGCCTCAGCCGCCTTGGTGGCAAAATCGAACGCCGCTGTGAAGTCCGGTTTGCCCGAGGAATCCGCCATGAACAATTGGTCGGATTCGGAGCCCTTGCCGTCGCCTTCCTTAGCCACCAGCCCGGTCAGGTAGAGAGCAGCGAGCAGCGCTTGCGCATCGGCGCTCCCGTGGTTGGCTGCCCGCAGCAGCCATCGCGCCCCTTCCATACGGCTTGGCGGCACACCCGAGCCTTCGAGATAGCAACGCGCGACCCGGTACTCGGCCTCGAGGATCCCCGCGCGCGCCGCGGTCGCCATCAGCGGAAAGGCTTCTGCGGGCTTGCCGCTGTCAGAGAGCTGGATCGCTCGGCGCAACGCTGCCGCCGGGGAGGCCAAGACAGTCAGCCGATCCAGGATTGTCATCGATCCGAGCCTCCGAAAACACCCTGCGCTATGGCTCCCGCATGGCTTCCTGGCCGATCGGGAGTATCACACCGAGAATATATTTGAGCACTGTGCGGCGGCCGACCTTAACGTCGGCGGTCACCGGCATGCCAGGGCTCACGGTGAAACCGGCAGGCACGCCGTGGAGGGCGACCTGGTCGATGGAAATCCGCGTGCGATAGAACGGTTCGGCGTCCGAAGGCAGCATGGCCAGGGAGCTGTTCGGATCGCGCGCCTGGTCCTGTGCAGAGAAGGAATCAGGGCTAAGCGTCCGCACGCTGCCATGAGCGAGGCCGTATTGCGAATAGGGGAAGGTGTCGAACTTGATGATCACCTGGTCGCCGACATGCACAAAGCCGCTGCTGCGGCCGACGATGTTTGTCTCGATCTCAAGCGGCGCGTTGGCCGGCACCAGTGTAATCAATCGCTCACCGGACTGCAGGACCGAACCGACCGAGACCTTGGCCACGGATTGAACGATGGCGTCTACTTCGCTTTTCAGCTCGACCAACTGCTTGCGCAGCTTTGCCTTGTTGAGAAGCTCGCGGGCGTCGGAGATCCGCGAGCTCGCCTCCGAAAGGCTCTGCGAAACATCCGCTCGCCAACCCTGAATGTAGCCGTCACGCTCGGCGGATACCGCCGCCTGTTGGAGCTTCGCGGCTTCTGCAGTCTGCTCGGCATTGCCGAGCGCCCTGGACATTTCCGCGCGATTGTCCTCGGCGAGCAATGTGTTGAGGCGGCTGCCCACCTGTCTTGCTTCGAGCTGCTTGCGCATCTCTTCGATCGAACCCGCGACCGCGAGCCGCTGGCGGTAGCCATCTGCATCCGATAGCGACCGCGAGATTACGGAACTGAGTTCGTCGCGCTGCCGATCGAAATTCTCAACCTTGGCGTCATAGACCGCCTTGCGGCGCTCAAAAATCGATGCCTGCAAGGTCCAGCTTGGGTCGAGACCGTCATAATCGAAAGCCCGGCCATCCGCTTCCGCCTTCAACCGCGCGACTTCAGCTTCAAGCGTCGAAACCTGCATCGCGAGCGTCGCCAGATCGGCAGAAGCAAAGGTCGCATCGAGGCGAGCAAGCACTTGACCGGCCTGCACGTGCTGTCCTTCACGCACGTCGATCGAGCGCACGATCGCCGTCTCCAGCGGTTGCACGACCATGTTGGGCGATTTTGACACCACGAGCCCTCTGGCCGTTACAACCTGATCGACCGGTATCAGTCCGGCCACAGCGATCAGCGCGATGACCAGGCTCGCGATGATCCAGACGATGCCGCGCGCCGCCTGCGGGATAGGGGCATTGGCGACAGCCGTCGACGGCCACTGGAATTCGAGTATGGCCGGCGTTGTAGGATCCCTCGTTTCCATCCGATGCCGCCGAGCCGGAAGGGCGATGAGAGAGGTGCTACTCATGGGTTACCGGACCTGAAGCGCATCTGAGTCGTGGCATCGTCAAACCAACCGCGGTGGGATGGCGACCGGGCGGCCATGACGGCCGTCGAGGTGCCGGTTTTGCTGCGACCACAGCTGGCGATAAAGCGCGCATCGCTCGAGCAGTGTCGCATGCGGCGCGACGTCAAGGACCTTACCCTGATCCATAACCAGGATGTTGTCGCATTCTGTCAGTGAGGACAGCCGGTGCGAAACGATGATCATCGTGCGCCCGCTGGCGATGCGCATGAGATTGGCGCTTACCACCGCCTCGCTCTCCGGGTCGAGCGCGCTGGTCGCTTCGTCGAGGATGAGAATGGTCGGATCGTGGATGAGAGCGCGTGCGATCGCCAGCCGCTGCTTTTGACCGCCTGACAAATTGGGCGAACCTTCCTCGATATAGGTGTCATAGCCATTGGGCATGCGCTCGATGAATTCCTGGGCGCCGGCGAGGTGTGCTGCACGCATGGCATCGGAAAGCGTCAGGCCTGGCCGCCCAGCGATGATGTTATCGCGGATCGACCCGCGAAAGAGAAAATTGTCCTGCAGGACCACGCCGAGCCCTTGGCGAAGATGGCGTAGGTTGATCTCCTTGAGGTCGACGCCATCAAGTTTGAGGAAGCCACTGTAGTCGCGGTTGATTCCCTGTAGGAGGCGCGCGATCGTTGATTTTCCCGAACCGCTGCGCCCAACAATGCCAAACATGCTTCCCGCGGGAATGTGGAAGCTGACCCTGTCAAGCGCCGGTGTCTTCGTAGCGATATAGCTGAAGGTCAAGTCGCTGAAAGTGACCTCGCCCACGAGCCTGGGTCTCAGGCCGGTGGAATTCGAACTGCTCTCCAGTGGCCGGTTGAGAACCGAGGCCGCCTCGCCGATGGCTGCACCGACCTCCTCGTAGTCTTCAACCAGCCGGGCCAGGCCGACCAGCGGCTGCGCTACGCGCTGGGAGATCATCATGAAGGCAAACAGGCTGCCAACCATATAGCCCGAGCGGTCGTTCAATGCGAGATAGGCGCCGACCAGCATGGTGCCGAGCACCATGACGCGTTCGATCGGCGTGACCAGCGTCTGCGGCCAGCTTGCAAGCTGCCCGAAGGCGAGGCGAGCCTTTCCGGCTTCCGCCACCCGCTCGTCCCAGAGCGCCTTGCGCTGCGGCTCGAGGCCGAGCGCCTTCACCGTCTTGATGCCGACGACAGTCTCGCCAAGCGCTGCCGACTTCCAAGTCTCGGCTTCGACCACTCGCTGGTATCTGCGGCGCAGCGGTCTAAGAAAGGCAAGGATGATCAACATTATCACGGCCGCACAAGCCATTACGACCCAGGCGAGCGTGGAGTTGATGTAGAACATGACCGGTACCAGCACGCACAGTGTGATTAGATCCAGGAACGTGCTGAGGAGTTTTCCGGTCAGGAACTCTCGAATACGATAGACTTGGGCCAGATGATACATCGTCTCGCCGGCCGGATGACGCTCGAAATAATCGAGCGGCAGGCGCAAGAGCCGGCTAAAGACGTGCAACTGCAGCTTGGTGTCCAGGCGGGCGCCGACGACGTTGATGATCAGTCGCCGCGCATGGCCAAGAAGTGTCTCATAGGCGAAGACCACGGCAATCACCGCAGACAAGAGCACCAAAGTCGAGATGCTGTTGAACTGCAACACCTTGTTGACCAAAGTCATGACGATGAGGGGCGGCAGGATGGTCAGGATGCTCAGCGTGAATGAGGCAATGGCTATGTCGCGCAGCGGCCGGCTTTCTAGCCGCACCAGTTGGGTGAGCCAGTGAAGGGTGAAAGGCGCATCCGCCGCCACGTGCGACCGTGTCGCGCGCAGCAGCACCGCCTCGCCCGTCCACACCCGCGACAGCCGAAGCTCATCGATGGCGGTGGCCTCACCGTCGTCTGGCGCGTCGGCACTTTTGAGGAAGACGACATTGCGCTCCGCACTCGCTCCGGTCAGGAGGGCCGCGCCGCCATCGCTGAACAAGAGCACGACCGGTCCGGTATCCTGGAAGCGCAAGAGGTGCGACCAGCGGATGCGGACGGCACGCACCCACATCCCGGCGTTCTGCGCCCATTCGGAGAGATCGGTAGCGGTCGGAACCGAGCTCGCTGTCCTGAATTCGTTGGGGTCGAGTTCCACGCCATGATAACGGGCGGCCTGCAGTACTGCCTTGAGGCGTGGCGCGATCTGGTTGCGCTCGGCGGGACCGCCGGGAGCCCGCTCGGCAGCGTTACGCGCGCCGGCCTGGCGCGCTGCATCGTCGACTTCGGAGCTTGCACGGATCGAGACCGGCTGGTTTTCGGCGTTTATGGGCACGTTTACCATGGACTTCTCATCCGGTACGCAGGGCGAGGGTTCGAAAATGCCCGGGCCGAGGCGTTTCCGCCGAGGTTTCCGGTAGTGCCGCACTGTACTCCGAACCGATCTGCCGCGCGACTCTCATGCCAATCCGTGTCTGGAGGTGGTGAACGCGAGAATTCCGCTCTCCCGCGAAGTCCGCGCGTACGTTTCATCGATGGTCGCTGGTCATGGTGGCTGACCATGGTTCGCAAGCCAGGCGCTGCGGGATGATGCTTTGAGAGCCAACAATCTAGAATAATCGGCGCGCGGGTCCCGCTTTTCAGCGAAGCCCGCGCGCCTGTTCTCAATCTGGACCAGTCCCTGTCCAGGTCCATTGCCTACTCACTCATGCGGCTTCAAGAGATCCTTCAGGGACGTCTTGACGGTGTGGTCGTTGCTGGCGTAGCCGGCGCCAGGCTTGGTCTGGTCCGAGGTTAGATCCGTGCTCGCCCCGGACGGCTTGTTCTGGTTGTTGCCGAATCCGCTGATCGTCTTGAGGACATTCAGCAGGTCCGTCGTCACCGAAGTCGCCGCCAGGCTGATCAGGTGGCCGAACGAGGTATTGCCGCCGGAACCGCCGCTGCCGTCAGTCGAGCCGGACTGCAGGAATTGCGTAGAGTCCTTCAGCCCGAGCGAGGTGGACGTGACCTTGGCGTGGTTGTGACCAGGGCCGTTTTCGGCATTGTTATTGTTCCCGGAATTACCAGGTGCATCCTGATCTCCATTGCCAAAGCCGTTATTGCCATGGTGGTGATCACCAGTCTCGCCGCCCGGGCCGGTCGCTCCGGTCGCACCTGTCGCACCAGCCGAGCCCGTGGCGCCGGTCGAGCCCGTGGCACCGGTTGCCCCGGTCGAACCCGTCGCTCCGGTCGAGCCAGTCGCTCCGGTATCGCCTGTGGCTCCGGTGTCACCAGTTGCACCAGTGTCGCCAGTTGCGCCCGTCGCACCGGTATCACCAGTTGCTCCGGTGTCGCCAGTTGCACCAGTCGCGCCGGTATCGCCGGTCGCACCTGTGGCACCAGTATCGCCAGTGGCGCCTGTTGCTCCAGTATCGCCAGTAGCGCCCGTCGCACCGGTATCACCAGTTGCTCCGGTGTCGCCAGTTGCACCGGTCGCGCCGGTATCGCCGGTCGCACCTGTTGCTCCGGTGTCACCAGTAGCGCCTGTTGCTCCGGTATCACCAGTAGCGCCCGTTGCTCCGGTATCGCCAGTAGCGCCCGTTGCGCCGGTGTCGCCAGTAGCGCCCGTTGCGCCGGTGTCGCCGGTTGCTCCAGTATCGCCAGTAGCGCCCGTCGCACCAGTATCGCCAGTTGCACCAGTCGCGCCGGTATCGCCCGTCGCACCCGTTGCTCCGGTGTCGCCGGTCGCTCCGGTGTCGCCGGTCGCACCCGTGGCTCCGGTGTCGCCGGTCGCGCCGGTATCGCCGGTTGCACCTGTGGCTCCGGTATCACCTGTGGCTCCGGTATCACCCGTGGCTCCGGTTGCTCCGGTATCACCCGTGGCTCCGGTTGCTCCGGTATCACCCGTGGCTCCGGTTGCTCCGGTATCGCCCGTGGCTCCGGTCGCTCCGGTATCGCCAGTTGCACCAGTCGCGCCGGTATCGCCGGTCGCACCCGTAGCTCCGGTATCGCCGGTCGCACCTGTGGCTCCGGTGTCACCAGTTGCACCAGTATCGCCAGTAGCGCCCGTTGCTCCGGTATCACCAG
>NZ_JAMYUS010000029.1:0-72999 GCF_040323255.1 Mesorhizobium sp. M0052
AAACCATCGCCGGTCCTCCGGCGGACAAGAAAACTGTCACCCATGCTATCGGTCCATTCTGTTACCTATCTATCCGGTTCGGACAGCATTTCCTCTCCCCCGTGGATCGGGGGAGAGGAAAGGTGCCAAGCCTGTCCCTGTTACTTCCAGTTCTTACGCCGCTCGAGCTCGGCCTCTGACGGCTTCTGCGTAGCGAACGACCCGACCTTGACCTCACCCCCGCGTTCGTAGGTCGCCATGATGACGCCTGTGGTAGTGGCCTGCGACTTGACCAGCTTGAAAGCGGCGGGCATCGCACCACCATCGAACAGCCGCTTGCCCTTGCCCAGCAGCAGCGGGAAGATCATCAACCGGATCTCGTCGATCAGCCCGTTGGCGAGCAAAGTCTGGATCAGCTCGCTCGAACCCTGGATGAGCAGGTCAGGCCCATCTTCCTTCTTGAGGCGGCGCAACGCCGCGACGATATCTTCTCCAAGCCATTGCGTATTTTCCCAGGTGAGCGAATCCGGCCGATGCGTCGCCACATATTTAGTGGCAGGGTTGAAGACGTCTCCGATGGCATCTTTCTGATACGGCCAGTAAGCGGCGAAGATGTCGTAGGTTCTGCGGCCGAGCAGCAGGGCGAAGGGCTTAGAGAACAATTCCTCCATGGCCACGCCCGCCACCTCGTCGAAGTAGTGGAACGTCCAGCCGCCGAACTCGAAGCCGCCAACCGGGTCTTCTTCCGGGCCGCCCGGCGCCTGCATGACGCCGTCGAGGCTGACGAAGGTAGCGGCGATGATCTTTCGCATTGGATTTTCCTTTTCCAGGATCCGCGCCGTCAGGGCCGGATTTCGATCTAAGGACGGACAGGCCGGCGGCCGCCCGACAGGCGTTGGCAAAAAAACGCTGCGGCCGACAAGAGTACCTACCGCCGTCGCCCGCCGCCAAGCGCCTGCGACGAAAACCAGACATCGCCGATGATGGCGGTGGCGGTCCGGTCCGGCGCCCTGTCTGATGTCAGCCAGATCGAACGGCTGCGCGCGGCCTTCTGGAGGTCGGGGATTTTGGCCGCCGAACCGGCGACCGAGGCGCCGACGCAGGGGATGAACCACGAGCGCATGAAGGGGTCGCAGGCAAAACCTTGTTTGGTGCGGGTCACCATTACGGCCAGGCCGACGCCCTGGGACGGGCGCCAGGGAAAGATCATGCGGCCGCCCGCTTTCAGCGCCCGCAGCCAGGCAGCCGGCGGTGCGACGACACCGGCATTGACATAGATGATGTCGGACGGCGGCAGATCGCCGGTGACGGCATCGCCGTGGATGACGCTTACATTGCCGTAGGTCTCGAGATTCTTTGTCGCTCTGGCAGCAAGATCGGCCTCCAGTTCGAAGGCGGTCACCGGGCCGGGCGCAACCAGCCGGGCCAGCAAGGCGGTGTAGTAGCCGGTGCCGGCGCCGATATGGCTGACGGCCTCGTCCGGTCTGGGGGCGATCCTGCCGATCCACATGGCGTGCAGGGAGGGTTCGCCATTGTTGATGCCCTTGTCGGCATCGAGCGCCACCAGCACGTCCTGATAGATGTGAACAGGATCGGCGCTCGGCGTCATGATCTTGCCGTTGCCGGCGGTGAGCGCCCTGCCGGCGACGACCGCCCAGGGTCCGGGACCGAGAAAGGCCTCGCGCGGCACGGTGGCGAACGCCTCTTCGAGGCGCGGATCGGCCGAGCCGGCATTGCCCGCCATCAGCTGCGCGTAAAATTTCCTGGCGTCTTCGACACTTGTCATGATGGCCGGTAAGATAGCGCAAGCCGCCGTTTTGTCGCGGTCGGGAATGAGAATCAGCCAACGCCGAAGACGGTGTCGTAGAGCAGCTTGAAGTTGAGCACCAGGATGACCGCCGCGACCACCCAGGCGAGGGCCGCCACGCCACGGGGAATGGCAAGGTCGCCCATCTTCTTCTTGTCGGAGACGAACTGCACCAGCGGGATGACCGCGAAGGGCAGCTGCATCGACAGCACCACCTGGCTGAAGACCAGCAACTGGCCGGTGCCCTTTTCGCCATAGAGCGCGGTGACGACCACCACCGGGACGATGGCGATGCCGCGCGTCAGCAGCCGGCGCGCCCATTGCGGAATGCGCAGGCGCAAAAAGCCTTCCATGACGATCTGGCCGGCAAGCGTTGCCGTAACGGTCGAGTTGAGGCCGGAGGCCAGCAGCGCCACCGCAAACAGGATGGAGGCGATGCCGAGGCCGAGCAGTGGCGACAAGAGCTCGAAGGCTTGGCCGATCTCGGCGACATCCTGATGGCCGGTGCCATGGAAGGCCACCGCCGAGACGATCAGGATCGAGGCGTTGACGAACAGCGCCAGGACGAGCGCGATGGTCGAGTCCGTCGTCGCCCATTTAATGGCGTCGCGCTTGCCTTTTTCGGTCCGTTCATAGGCGCGTGTCTGTACGATCGAGGAGTGCAGGTAGAGATTGTGCGGCATCACCGTGGCGCCGATGATGCCGATGGCGATGTAGAGCATCGCCGGATTGGTGACGATCTCCGTCGACGGCACGAACATCGAATGCAGGATCGAGCCGACCGGAGGGGCAGCGGCAAAGATCTGGATGGCGAAACAGCCGAAGATGATGATCAGAAGCGCGATGACGAAGGCTTCGAGATAGCGGAAACCCTTGTTCATCAAGAGCAGCACGATGAAGGCGTCGAGCGCCGTCAGCAACGCGCCGCCGATCAGCGGAATGCCGAACAGAAGCTGCAGCGCGATCGCCGTGCCGATCACCTCGGCGAGGTCGCAGGCGATGATGGCGAGTTCGCAGGCGATCCACAGCACGAAACTGACGGGACGCGGATAATAGGCGCGGCAGGCCTGGGCGAGGTCGCGGCCGGTGGCGATGCCAAGCCGGGCGGCAAGCGCCTGCAGCAGGATCGCCATCAGGTTGGACAGCATGATGATGAACAATAGCGTGTAGCCGAACTGGGCGCCGCCGGCGAGGTCGGTGGCCCAGTTGCCCGGATCCATATAGCCGACCGAGACCATGTAGCCCGGTCCCATGAAGGCGAACAGGCGACGGAACCAGACGCCGGACTGCGGCACCGCGATCGTGGAGTTCACCTCGCGCAGGCTGGGAGGATTGTCCTCCGGTCTGTCAAATCGCCAGGATGATCCCAAGGTAGCGTCAGCTTCGGACATGGAGGGCTTTCCACTGGATGGATCGGTTGACGTCATCCTATCTATGCCAGGGCTCAACATTATGCAATAGGCTATATTTCATTGTATGTGCTTCCTGTTCGCCGACCGGCAGGCCGGCAGGGGATCGCAAACGCCGGTTGCGCCTACCATGGAATGGAAATAAACGGCTGGAACAGTTAAGCCCGTGCTATGAATGGCAAAGGGCGATTGCTTTGCCCAAAGCCGATTCTTGTCAAAAGATAGGAAGGAGCGCGTGTTGGCGCTGAAGCACAGACCGGTTGGACGCGAGGAGCCGCTGCCTGACGCCGAGATTCATTCGAAAGGGTTCCGGCAGCAGCGCGAAGCGCGCCGCGGCGCGCTGGTCGAGGATTATGTCGAGCTGATCGCCGACCTGATCGAGGACGGCAATGAGGCGCGTCAGGTCGATATTGCTGCGCGGCTGGGTGTCGCCCAGCCGACGGTGGCCAAGATGCTGACCAGGCTGTGCGCCGACGGGCTCGTTTCCAGAAAACCCTATCGCGGTGTGTTCCTGACCGACGCCGGGCGCAAGGTGGCGGAAGAGAGCCGCATCCGCCACCAGACGGTAGAAGCGTTTTTGCGTTCGCTCGGTGTCAGCGCCGAGACGGCGCGCATCGATGCCGAGGGCATCGAGCATCATGTCAGCGCCGAGACGCTGGAAGCCTTTCGCAAGGCGATGATCGCGCCGCGCTGAGGGGTGCCGGGGCCGCACCACTGGAACCTCCGCACGTCAGGCTCGTTGCTCCTGACGTTGCGCGTGGTTGTCGCGCGCCAAGGAGGAAAACATGGGCGTCGAACAGGCACCGACCGCGAAGGGCAAGCAGGCGGCCGAGGGTTTGAGGCAGGCAGCGGCAAAGGACGAACGCAAGACCGAGGTCGAAACCGGCCATGCGCTGAAAAAGGGCGCCGCGCGTTTCGAGGAACGCTCCAAAAGCTCGGATGGCAGGAGCGCCGGCACCAAGCAGAAGATCTGAACCGGTTGAGACTACGGTTTATTCCTCCGTGTCCTGCGCCCAGCTGCTCGGATGGCCGTCGACGCGGAACTGGAAGATGAAATAGGGCGGAATGCAGGAGCCCTTGCCAGGCTTGGCTGCGGCCAGATCGTCGTAGCCAGCGGTGCAGATATAGTCCTCTCGGCAGGGATGCGCCTTGTCGCAGGCGCGCAGGCCGGCGGTCTTGGTGAATTCCTTGGTGCAGAATTTGTGGTCCTTGCCCGACGCGATGCAGTCGTTGAAACCGGTCTTGGCCAGGCGGCCGCAAGTCGCCTCGTCGGGAAGCTTGTCGCAGCTTGCCTTGCGCAGCATGCCCCCGGGAAAGCCACCGGTCTTCTGCTCGGGGTTGTCATAGCGTTGGCGCGCCGCGCCATAGCCGGCGAGCTTGATTACCGGTTTCTTGTCGCGCGCCGGATCGATGGCGCAGGCTTTTGCGGTGGCCGGCGACAGGCGGCAATATTTGTCGCTGCCCCAGCTCGACATCTTGATCTCGCCGAACTCGACGGGGTCGCCGACTGCGGTGGCCGCCTCGCTGACGCAGGTGCCGAAGCCCGGATGGATGTCGCTTTCATGGACGCCGGCGCAGCGCAGGCTTTCGCCGCAGTTCCAGTCCTTGAAGCTCGTATCCTCGCCACTGTAGCAGATCGACCCCCAGCCATTGTAGAGATCGGTGCCTTTCAGCGCTTCGGCGAGTTTGGCGTGCGGACGGGCGGCGAAGCCGCGTGAGAAATCCGGATGGCCGCCTGTGGCGAAGTCCTCGACGATCGCGCGGCGGCGCGGCAGGTCGGCGAAGAACACCGCCGAGCCGGGGACGAAGACGGCGTTGCGGCGCGGCTCGTTGGCCGGATCGGCGCCTGTATAGTGGAAGCCGGCAATGCCGTGCGTCTGGTGGCAGCCGGTGCAGGTCATTTCGTTGAGACGCAGATTGAACCCGGCCACCGATTTCACGCTGCGCAGCGTGTTGCCCCTGGCGACATAATCCTGCAACGCCCTGTCGATGTCAGCATCATCGAGCAGCCCATAGGCGATGTTGTTTTGCGATCTGGCCATGCCGCCGGGTGCGACCGAGACGGCGCTGGTCGCCAGGAATTTGTCGTCGATGACCAGCCGGCCGCGGTCGAGATCGTAGATGTTGCGGTCGGTGAGCAGCCATTTGGCGAAGGCCGGCCGGTCGGCCAGAACCACTTTCCGGTCGATCTGGTTCTCCATCTTCGATTCCTGGAAGGTGGACGTCGTTGGGTCCCATTTGAAAATCTTGAGGAGATATTCGGCGTGGCCACCGAAGTCGCGGCGGCTCGAGGCCGACAGCCGGAGAACCTGAATGTTCAGCTCAAGCCGCATGATCTGCGACGAATTCAGCATGGCGTTGGAGAGCGGCCCTTCGTCGGAGCGCAGCCAGGCTGCCAGTTGCTCGGGCGCAAGGTTCTTCTGGCCGGCGGCGAGCCAGCGCTTGGCGATTTCGGCACAGGAAACGGCGGTGGCGCTTGGACGGTCTCTCGAAGCGCGGGGGCGAGCCTCGCCGGGCCTGGCGTTGAAGACTAGACTCATGGTCAGCGGCAGCCGCGACGAGATGCGTTGCGCTGTCTTTCCCTTCGTGGGCTTCTCCGCCACCGAATAGTGGAAGCGGTAGATCAGCCTGATCTCGCCGCATTCGGTGTGGCCGAGATAGCCGCGGTCCATGCGGTTGACGACCCCGGTCAGGTCGAGCGTCGAGCCGTCATCGTCGATGTATTTCGGGTTGAATTTCTGGCTGGTGTCCTTCGACTTGGCCATGGCCGCGACGTAAGGATCGGGGCTATTGGCAGGCTCGTCGGCGATCTCCTGCTTTACGGCGTTGCGGACAGGGGTCAGCGCGCGCACCGAAAACAGGCCGCGATTGTCGACCTCGCGCGTGAGACCCAGCGCCGGGCCGAGCAGGCGGCTGATCGACAGGCCGCCACGCTCAAGCGCCTGCAATGTCTCGGGGTCGGTCACGGCGACGCTGGAATCGAGCGTCACGGCGCGCGCCGGCGACGGGCCGAGGCATAGCACCACGGCCAGCAGCAGAAATCGACCGATCGTCCGCAAGTCCCCGACACCCCCGTTCGAACCGGATGCTACAGCGCGCATGCCGCCTCGACCAGAGTGCGAACGCGATGCCGCCGCCACGAAAAATACTGTGACTTGGCGCAACCATTGCGATAATTGTCTGTTGGGTCGGACTGGGCCACGACAATCGGCCAGGCCAGCCGAAAATTTGCATACGGGGAGTTGCCATGCTCTGGAAGGGCCGCCGTCAGAGTGACAATGTCGAGGACGAGCGCAGCGACAGCGGCGGCGGTGGTGGTTTCCGCGGCGGCAGCCCTGGCCAGTTCCGCATCCCGATCGGCGGCCGCACCGGCGGCGGCGGCAGCATCCTGCTGGTTGTCCTCGTGGTGCTGGCCGGATGGTATTTCGGCTTCGATCCGTCGCAGATCCTGGGCACCGGCGAGGGCGGCGGCGTGCTGCCGGGTGGTGGTGGCCAGATTACCGACAACAGCGGCGGCCAGGACGACGGCGCTGGCACGCCTGCTTCCGACGAGATGAAGCAGTTCGTGGCGACCGTGCTGGCCGAGACCGAAGAGACCTGGACCGGCATCTTCCAGTCGCAGGGCCTGAAATACGAGGACCCGAAGCTTGTGCTGTTCAGCGGCCAGATCCGCTCGGCCTGCGGCTCCGCCTCGACGGCAGCCGGACCGTTCTATTGTCCCGGCGACCACAAGGTCTACCTCGACACCACCTTCTTCCAGCAGCTCGACCAGCAGTTCGGCGCCTCGGGCGATTTCGCCCAGGCCTATGTGATCGCGCATGAAGTCGGTCACCATGTGCAGAACCTCACCGGCATCCTGCCCAAGTTCAACCAGATGCGGCAGTCGATGGGTGAGGCGGAAGCCAACCAGATGTCGGTGCGCATCGAGCTGCAGGCCGACTGCTTCGCCGGCGTTTGGGCGCATTTCACCGCGCAGAAGGGCATTCTGGAACAGGGCGACATCGAAGAGGCGCTCAACGCCGCCAAGCAGATCGGCGACGATACGCTGCAGAAGAAGATGCAGGGCTATGTCGTTCCGGAAAGCTTCAACCACGGGACGTCGCAGCAAAGGCAGACCTGGCTGGCGCGCGGCTACAAGAGCGGCAAGCTGTCGGATTGCAACACGCTGACCGGTCCGGTTTGAGGCGCTCGCAAGTTCCAGCCGACCGCGGTTCAAAGCGCATCCGTCGGCGGGCCGATTCACCACCGGCAACAGATGTCAGGAGGAGAACGCCTGAGGCGTTCTCCTATTGTTCCAAAGTGACGCCTCGCCTATAACGGGCGCCCGCCCAAGGGCGGTCCCAGGGAGCAGACGCCATCATGATCGACCCCAAAACCGCCAGGCGGGGCCTTGCGCTCGTCTTCACCACGCTGCTGCTCGACATTATCGGCTTCGGCATGATCATGCCGGTGCTGCCGGCCTTTCTCAGGGAGCTTTCTGGCGTCGGCATCAGCGAAGCGGCGATCGAGGGCGGCTGGCTGTTCTTCGTCTATGCCGCGATGCAGTTCTTCTTCGCGCCGATCATGGGCGGGTTGAGCGACCGCTTCGGGCGGCGGCCGATCCTGCTTGCCTCGGTGCTAACATTCTCGATCGACAATCTGATCTGCGCCATCGCCTGGTCCTATCCGATGCTGTTCATCGGCCGCGTGCTGGCCGGCATTTCGGGCGCCAGCTATTCGACGACGTCGGCCTTCATTGCCGACATCTCGAACGACGACAATCGGGCGAAGAATTTCGGTCTGCTCGGCATCGCCTTCGGCGTCGGCTTCGTCATTGGGCCGGTGCTGGGCGGGCTGCTCGGCACGTTCGGGCCGCGGGTGCCGTTTTACTTTGCCGCCGGGCTTGCCTTCGTGAACTTCCTCATCGCCATGTTCTTCCTGCCTGAAACGCTCGATGAAAAGCACCGCCGCCGCTTCGAGTGGAAACGCGCCAACCCGGTCGGCACGCTGCTGCAGATGCGCCAATATCAGGGCATCGGTTGGATCGGGCTCGCCTTCTTCCTGATGACGCTCGGCCACATGATGTATCCGGCGGTGTGGTCGTTCGTGTCCAACTACCGCTATGGCTGGAGCGAGCAGCAGATCGGCTTCTCGCTCGGCACCTTCGGCCTGTGTGGGGCGATCGTCATGGCGACGGTGCTGCCGCGCGTGATCCCCAAACTTGGCGAGTGGAAGACGGCGGTGATCGGCCTGACCTTCACGGCGGCCAGCGCCTTCGGCTATGCCTTCGCCTCGCAAGGCTGGATGATCTATGCGGTGATCGTCGTCGGCTGCCTGGAAGCACTGGCCGATCCGCCGCTGAGAAGCCTCGCCGCCGCCAAGGTGCCGCCATCGGCGCAAGGCGAATTGCAGGGCGCGATGACGTCGATCTTCTCGATCACCTCGATCATCACGCCGCTGCTGTACACCGCGATCTTTTCCTGGTTCACCGGGCCGAATGCGCCCGTGGTGTTCGGCGGCGCGCCCTATCTGGTTGGCGCGTGCTTCCTGACGCTTGCCGTCATTGTCTTTGTAACGAAAGTTGCGAGGCCGACGGCGGTGAAAAGCGTTGCCACCGGCGCTGCGGAAGATGGAGCCCAGATATGAGCCATGACAGCCGCATAAAGCTGACCAAGGACGGTTTGTCGCTGTCGCGGCTGGTGTTCGGCGCCTGGCGCCTGCTCGACAGCGCCGCGCGCCCGGACGCCGATCAGGTCGCGCGGCTGATCGGCACTGCGGTCGATCTCGGCCTTACCAGCTTCGACCATGCCGATATTTACGGGCATTACCAGGTGGAAGCTGCCTTTGGCGCCGGCTTGTCGCGCTGGAAGGGCAAGCGCGACAGCATCGAGCTGATCTCGAAATGCGACATCATTCTGGCATCGGCCAACCGGCCTCAGAACCGGCTGAAGCATTACGACACCAGTGCGGCCCATATTGCGGCCTCGGTCGACCGTTCGCTCGCCAATCTCGGCACTGACTATCTCGACCTGTTGCTGCTGCACCGGCCGGATCCGCTGATGGATGCCGACGAGACGGCGGCGGCCCTTGCCGGGCTGGTCAAGTCGGGCAAGGTGAGGGCGGTCGGGGTCTCCAACTTCACGCCGTCGCAGTTCGACCTTCTGGCTTCACGGCTGCCGTTTGCCTTGGCCACCAACCAGATCGAGATGTCGGTGCTGAAAACCAATGCGCTGGTGGATGGCAGCCTCGATCACGCGCATAGGCATGGTTATGCGCCGATGGTCTGGTCACCGCTCGGCGGCGGCTTGCTGTTCACCGGCAAGGAAGGGCGCGAGGCGCGGGTCAGGGCGGCAATCGCGGCGGTGGCTGCCGAGATCGGCGCCGGCGACCTCGCCGCCGTCGCCATCGCCTGGCTGCTGCGTCATCCGGCGCGGCTGGCGCCGGTGCTGGGCACGATGAAGCCCGAGCGGCTGGCCGCCATGGTCAAGGCGCTGGAGATCAGCCTCGACCGCCAGCAATGGTTCGCCATACTGGAGGCCAGCGAAGGCCGGCCGGTGGCGTAAGGTCAGATACTAGGCTTCGATCCATTCGCTGGGCACGTCCAATGCCTTCGACAGCATGGTGCCGGTTTGCGCCGATGGCTTGCGGCGATTGGATTCAAGGTCCGACAGGAAGCCCTGGCTGACTCCGATGGCATCAGCCAACTCGGCCTGCGTCAGCTTGCGCCAGTTGCGCAGCGCCTTGAGCCGGCTGGAACCTCGCAAAATATCCATGGTCACCTCGGCGGGCAGGGGCTTTTCAGTTTTGAACTCGGCCTTCCGCTCATCGTAGATCGCCACATCCGCAGCGTCTTCTCTGGCTTCTTCGGCGGCATGCAGCAATGCCTCGTAGTCAGCCTTCGGGATGACGACCAGTTCTTCCCCGGTTGAAGTCCTTATGATTTGCGGAGCGTTCATGATGTGCTGTCCTATGGCCGGCTGTAGGTCGTCGTTTCGCGCTTGCCGATGTAGATCGCTAGGATTGTCGTGCGATCTTCATCAAATATAACGCGGTAGCGACCGATCCGAAGTCTGTAACCGTCTCGGCCGGCAAGACGTTTTACATCGCCACGCCCGCTGATGGCATAAGTGTTCAAACCTTCAGAGACCTGCTCGCGGACATCGGCCGGCAGGTTGTCGAGATCGCGAGCTGCCGACACCGAGAGGATGATCGTCTTCACTCGCGCAATATCGCAGATTTATCGCTCGAGGTTAAGCGATATTATCACTGATAGAGGGCTCAGGCCCGTTCGGCCAGCAGTTCCTCGCCGCGCTTTTCGCGGATCAGATTGACGAAACGGCGGAACAGATAATGCGAGTCCTGCGGACCGGGCGAAGCCTCGGGGTGATGCTGGACCGAGAACACCGGACGGCCGGTCAGCGCGATGCCGCAGTTCGAGCCATCGAACAGCGAGACATGGGTTTCCTCGACGCCATCTGGCAGCGAGTCGGCATCGACGGCAAAGCCGTGGTTCATCGAGACGATCTCGACCTTGCCGGTGGTGTGATCCTTGACCGGGTGGTTGGCGCCGTGATGGCCCTGGTGCATCTTGGCGGTCTTGCCGCCGAGCGCCAGGGCCAGCATCTGGTGGCCGAGGCAGATGCCGAATACCGGGATGTCGGCCTTCAGCAGGTTCTGGATGACCGGCACGGCGTAGTCGCCGGTGGCTTCCGGGTCGCCGGGCCCGTTGGAGAGGAAGATGCCGTCGGGCTGCATGGCCAGGATCTCTTCCGAGCCGGTGCCGGCCGGAACCACGGTGACCTTGGCGCCGAGGCCGGAAAGCAGGCGAAGGATGTTACGCTTGACGCCGTAGTCGATGGCGACGACGTGCATCGACGGCTCGGCCTGTTCGCCAAAGCCTTCGTTCCACACCCAGGGCGTTTCACTCCAGACCGAGGACTGGCCCGAGGTGACTTCCTTGGCGAGGTCAAGCCCGATCAGGCCCGACCAGGCGGCGGCGCGCCGCTTCAAATCGTCGATGTCGAAGATGCCGTCGGGCACGTGCGCAATGACGGCATTGGGCATGCCCTTTTCGCGGATCAGCGCGGTCAGCGCCCGGGTGTCGATGCCCGACAGTGCGACGATGCCGCGCTTCTTCAGCCACTGGTCCAGCCCGGTGCCGGCGCGGTAGTTGGACGGGTTGGTGACATCGGCCTTGAACACCGCGCCAACGGCGCCTGCACGGGCGACCGGGTTCAAGTCCTCGATGTCCTCGTCATTGGTGCCGATATTGCCGATATGCGGGAAGGTGAAAGTGACGATCTGGCCGGCATAGGACGGGTCGGTGAGAATTTCCTGGTAGCCGGTAAGTGCGGTGTTGAAGCAAACTTCGGCAACGGCGGAACCGGTGGCGCCCAGACCGCGGCCCTCGATGACGGTGCCGTCGGCCAGCACCAGAAGGGCGGTCGGCTTTTCGGTTGCCCAAGGCGGGGTCAGTCCGGGGGTCATCTCGGCCATGGCGACGCTCCTGTCACGCTGCGCGCTTCGATGGCGGGCCATCTGCGCAGCAAACGGCGCAGCCGATCTCTCGAGCCTGCGCGCTTCAATTCGATTCTTATGCAAGGCCGAGTACATAGGGGAAGGCGCCAGAGCGGTCAATGATGCCGGGCCAAAACGGCGGGCATTTGTTTCGTCGAACAATATCAGAGGCTTGGCGTGTTTGCTTTACGAGTTCGCCACCGTTATTGTCCGCACCGTTCGAAGGAGAAAGCATCATGCGCGCAAAAATCGCCGAATCCCTGAAGAGCGCGATGAAGGCGCAGGACAAGCACCGGCTGCCGACACTGCGGCTCATCCAGGCCGCCATTCACGACCGCGACATAGCCAATCGCGGCTCGGCCAAGGACCCCGCCAGCGACGAGGAGATCCTGCAGATCCTGGCCAAAATGGTGAAGCAGCGCGAGGAATCGGCCAAGGCGTTCGAGGACGGCAAGCGCCCGGAACTGGCGGCGCAGGAGCGTGGCGAGATGGAGATCATCCGCGGCTTCCTGCCGACGCAGTTGGACGAGGCGGCGGTGACTGCAGCGGCGCGCGAAGCGATCACTGCTACCGGTGCGACCAGCCAGAAGGACATGGGCAAGGTGATCGCTGTGCTGAAGCAGAAATATGCCGGCCAGATGGATTTCGGCAAGGCCAGCGGCATCGTCAAAGGCCTGCTGCAGTAGGAGCCGACACCACTTCAATGGCGAAGGAGAGCAGGGGCATTACCTCTGGGCAAGAAACGGTCCGCACCGGCTTAAGCGAGCAAGCCTTGACCTGCCGGAGAGACC
Organism: Mesorhizobium sp. M0052; assembly: GCF_040323255.1. Taxonomy (NCBI): domain Bacteria; kingdom Pseudomonadati; phylum Pseudomonadota; class Alphaproteobacteria; order Hyphomicrobiales; family Phyllobacteriaceae; genus Mesorhizobium; species Mesorhizobium sp. M0052. Next base: position 12,483 of record NZ_JAMYUS010000029.1, read on the forward strand.
CACCATGATCGAAATCGTCAAACCCACGCTCGAACATCTGCCCTCCTACAAGGCGGCGCTCGAGCGTGGCTGGTCGCCGGACAATGTCCGGCTGATGGAAGCGACGCGCGAGCAACTTGCGGCGATCGACGAGGATCCTGCGGCGTTCCTTGCCAGCCTCGACGATCCCGAGGCCAAAGGAGGCCCGATTACCTTGCCTAATGGCACGACAGTGCCGCGGCTGCCCGGCTTCCGGCGCTGGATCTGGGACGCGAGGCCGCCGGCTCGATCGGCTTTCGCTGGCAGCCCGGTACGGCCGCACTGCCGTCGCATGTGCTCGGCCATATCGGCTATGCCGTGGCGCCGTGGAAGCGCGGACGAGGCTATGCGACCGAGGCGCTGCGGCTGATGCTGGACGAGGCGAGGGCTGTTGGTTTGCCATATGTCGAGCTCACCACTGACCTCGACAATCCGGCCTCGCAGAAGGTGGTGCTGGCCAATGGTGGCCGTGTGGTCGGTCCGTTCATCAAGGACGCCGCGTATGGCGGCGCCGAGAGTTTGTTGTTCCGGATCGATTTGTAGTCCGACGCTATTCGGCCGGTGCCGGCAGCGGCGGCGCTGCCCGGCTGCGCCCCTCCCAGATGTAGGAGGCAAGTGCCACCACCACCGCCACCAGCATGGCGGCAGCGCCCACAACCGGCAGGCTGCGATAGCCGTAGCCGGCATTGAGCATGGCAGCGCCCACCGACGCGGCGAGCGCGATGCCGACATTGAAGCCGGAGGGGATGAGCGAGGAGGCGAGGTTGGAGGCGTCCGCCGTCCAGGCCAGGATGCGGGTCTGGATCGGCGTGCCGATGGCGAAGTTGAGGCCACCCCAGACGACGATGGCGATGACCATCGGCACGGGGTAGGGGCTGACGGCATAGATCACGCCCAACATCACCGCGTGCAGCGCAAGCATGGTGATCAGCGACGGCATCAGCTTCCAGTCGGAAAGCTTGCCGCCGAGAAAGACGCCGACGGTGGCGCCGACGCCGTTGAGCAGCAGCACCCAGGGGATCAGGCTCTCGTCGAGATGGGTCACCTCAAGCAGTGTCGGGGTGATGTAGGTGAACAGGCCGAACTGGCCGATCATCAACGTCAGCATCAGGATCAGCGAGGTCCAGACTTGCTGGCGCGCCAGCACGCGAACCTCGCTGCCAAGGCTGGTGGATGGGCTCGATGCGCCCGTTTTGCGCGGCAGGAGGGCGGCCATGGCGGCAAACGCCACCACGCCCAGCGCGCACATCACCCAGAAGGTGGCGCGCCAGCCCCAGAGATTGCCGATTGCGGTGCCGGCCGGCACGCCGATGACATTGGATACTGTGAGGCCGGAGAGGATCACAGCCACGGCCATGCCGCGCTTGTCCTCGGGCACGAGGCCGACCGCCACCACCATGGCGACGCCGAAATAGGCGCCGTGTGCGACGGCGACCGCAATGCGCAAGAGCAGCATCGAGGTAAAATCGGGCGCCAGCGCGCAAGCGGCCTGGCCGATGGTGAAGGCGACGGTCAGGCAAAGCAGCAGCGTCTTGCGGGAAATGCCCTTGGTGGCGAGCGCCAGCAATGGGCCGCCAACCGCGATCCCGCCGGCATAGCCGGAGACGAGGTAGCCGGAGGTCGGGATCGACGCGCCAAGGCCGTCGGCCACTTGCGGCAGCACGCCGGCAATGACGAATTCGGTGGTGCCGAAAGCGAAGGCGGCGATGAACAGGGCAATGAGCGGAAGCATGGCGCGGAAGCGATCCTTGAATGAGTTGGCCTCAAATCATGGATGGCGCTTGCCGGCAATGCAGAAATTTTTGCGGCCGGTTTAGGTTTTCTTGATCAGCTAGCCTTCAACCTGGAGCCGCCGAGCAGGCCGCGCTCTTCCAGCACCGGGTAGGCCATCGACGCCAGCAGCGAGTTGATCTGCTTCAGGTCGCGGATGGTGTCGAGATGGATGGAACTTGTCTCGACGCTCTTGGCGGTGCCGTCGCGCAGGCGCACGAAATGGCTGGCGCTGGTTTCCTTTTCGCGGTCGCGCAGCCGGTCCTTTTCCAGCACCAGCTGGCGGGCGGTCTCAGGATCGCGCGACACCAGCACGTTGAAGGCAAGCCTGGCATTGGCCAGCACCGAGGTGTGAAAGGCGAGCAGCTCGCTCCAGCCCTCGGGCGTGAACTCCAGCCCGCGCTCGAACTTCTTCTTCACATGCACCAGCATGTTGCGCACGATGATGTCGCCGACCTGCTCGAGCTTGACGCAGGCGCCTATCAGCTCCTGGCAGCGCAGCGCCTCGTCCTCTGTGAGCGAGTTCCTGGTCAATTTGGCCAGATAGAGCTTGATCGCCGCGTGCTTCCTGTCGACGCGGTCGTCAAGGGCGGCCAGCGCCTTGATCTTGTCGCCGTCGGCGCTTTCATACAGCTCGATGATGCGCTTGAGCATGATCTCGACCGTCTCGCAGACGCGCACCACCTCGCGGGTGGCGTTGGCCAGCGCCTGGCTCGGAACGTCGAGCGCGCCGTCGTTGAGGGCGGAGAGTTCGACCACATCGAGCTCTGTAGCCGGCGCTGGCTTGGTGCCCATTGCGACGATCTTCTCAGAGGCACGATAGATCAGGCTGGCAAGCGGCAGGCCGGCGAGCAGGATCAGCACATTGAATAGGATGTGGGCGTTGACGATCTGGTCGGGCACGGTGGCGCCGAGGAAGGCGACCGGTGGCTTCAGCGTCATGAACAGGATCAGCATCACCAGCGAGCCCATGCCGCGCATCAACAGATTGCCGATCGGCACGACGCGCACGCCAGGTTCGGCACTTCGGGTGAGCAGCGGCGCAATGATCGACGAGCCGAGATTGACGCCGAGCACAAGCACGATGCCGAGTTCGGGCGGGATGAAGCCGCGGCCGGCCAGCGTCACCATCAAAAGCACGGCGGCGATCGAGGAGTGGAAGAGCCAGGTAACGAGCGCGGCGAGCAGATAGGCGGTGACGTAGTCGCTGGAGAAATATTCGATGATGAGCGGCATCAGCGTGCTCTGCCGCAGCGGCTCCGAGGCCTGGCCGATCATTTCCAGCGACAGCACCAAAAGGCCGATGCCGACCAGGATACGGCCGAACTGGCGCCAATCGCGCCGCTCGGTGGCCATGAACATGACCGTGCCGGCGACGAGGCAGATCGGCACCAGCAGCGTCAGATCGAAGGTCAAGAGCTTGACCACCAGCGCCGAGCCGATCTCGGCGCCGCGCACCGCCAATTGGCCCGACATGCCCGAGACAATGCCGGCGCCGGCGAAGGAGCCGACGAGAAGCGTGACGGCGGTCGAGCTCTGCAGCGCGATGGACAGGCCGCAGCCGGCCAGCACCGCCATGATCGGATTGCGCATGGTGGAGCGCAGCCGGTGACGCAGCACGTCGCCATAGGCGCGCTCGACGCCTGTCTTGACCATGCGGGTGGCAAACAGCATCAGCGCCACCGCGCCCGCCAGATGCAGCAGGACGACGGAGCCACTCATTTCGAAACCCGCACGCAGACAGGGACCGCGACGCGGAGGGCGCGCAGTGCAGGAAGGAAAACGGGGCTGCGAATCATGGTCATGACAGTCTTGAACAATATCCGGAATATTTTAGCCGGGTAATAAAATCTTGTCGATTTCAAGAGCCGTCGCGGCGCGACAGGGCGTGTCGGAAAATGGACGGATGCGCAAATGGTTGCATGGCGGATCCCTGGTGATGGCAGCGGATCGTCCCGGTTTGCCGGACTCCCGGCAATCGCCTTTGCGATGATGTTCAAATATCCAGGGTAAGCACTGGATTTCATTACGTAAATGTAATGCTAGTGTTCAGTTTCGGTTCATCCTTCGGGGGCTATTCCCTAGGCATCGACAACCAAGGAGCCCCGCTATGAAACGTATTGTTCTTTCCGCCCTCGCTTTCTCGATGCTGGCCGCCACTTCGCTTACCGGCCAGGCCGCACCGGTGAACGCACCGGTCGCACCGCAGTCGAATTACACGCAGGTCGACTGGCAGAGGCCCGGCAAGCATGTCGATGTCAGGAAGCGCGTCGTGAAGAAGACGGTGGTCGTCAAGCGCAGCTATTGGCGCAATGGCCAGAAATATTCCAGCTGGAAGCGGCACCAGCCGATCCGCGATTATGGCCGCTATGGCCTGCATCGCCCCGGCCGCGGCCAGGAATGGATCCGCGTCGGCAACGACTATGTGCTGGTCAGTGTCCTGTCCGGCATCATCTTCGGCGCCATTGCCGCGCATTAAGCCCGGCCTCGCCGGCGCAATGCCGAGACTTGAAAGGAGGCGGCCCGAAACGGCCGCCTTTCTTTTGGCTGTAGAAACCGGGCTTTTTGGCTGTGGAAACCGGGTATGGTCCGCAATAAGGGTCGTCGGATTCCGCGAGCATGATTATATGAGGGACAAACGAGTTCCCCAATGCGCTTTCCGCCCGCCTTTCTCGATGAGATACGCGACCGTGTGCCGATTTCATCGGTCATCGGCCAGCGCGTCGCATGGGACAGGAAGAAGACCAACGCCTCGCGCGGCGACTATTGGGCCTGTTGTCCGTTCCATGGCGAAAAGAGCCCCTCCTTCCACTGCGAGGACAAGAAGGGCCGCTATCACTGTTTCGGCTGTTCGGTGTCGGGCGATCATTTCAAGTTCCTGACCGAGCTCGACGGATTAAGCTTTCCCGAAGCGGTCGAGAAGATCGCCGACATGGCCGGCGTGCCGATGCCGGTGCGCGACGAGCGGGAAGAACAGCGTGAGAAGGAACGCGCCAGTCTGACCGACGTCATGGAGATGGCGACTGCCTTCTTCCAGGAGCGGCTGCAAGGACCGGAGGGTGCAAAAGCCCGCGCCTATCTCAGGGATCGCGGGCTGACGCCGGCGACGCAGCAATCGTTCCGGCTGGGCTTTGCGCCCGACAGCCGCAATGCGCTGAAGGAACATCTTGCCGCCAAGGGTGTGCCCAAGGCCGACATCGAGGCCTGCGGGCTGGTGCGTCATGGCGACGATATCCCGGTCTCCTATGACTGGTTCCGCGATCGCATCATGTTCCCGATCCCGGATTCGCGCGGCAAGATCATCGCCTTTGGCGGCCGCGCACTGGCGCCCGATGCGCTGGCCAAATACATGAATTCGCCCGACACGGAGCTCTTCCACAAGGGCAACGTGCTCTACAATTTCGCCCGAGCCCGCAAAGCGCTGGCGAAAGGCGGCACGGTGATTGCCGTCGAAGGCTATATGGACGTGATTGCGCTGGCGCAGGCCGGCTTCGAGAATGCCGTGGCGCCGCTCGGCACCGCGCTCACCGAAAACCAGCTCGAACTTCTGTGGCGCATGGCGCCTGAGCCGATGCTGTGCTTCGACGGCGACCAGGCCGGGCTGAAGGCGGCGTGGCGGGCCGCGGATCTCGCGCTGCCGTCGGTGCAGGCCGGGCGGTCGGTGCGCTTTGCACTGTTGCCGGAGGGCAAGGATCCCGACGATCTGGTCAAGGCAGAAGGGCCGGACGCGTTTCGTGCCGTGCTGGCGGAAGCGCGGCCTCTCGCTGATTTGTTGTGGATGCGTGAGACATCCGGTGGCGTCTTCGACACGCCGGAGCGGCGGGCGGGGCTGACAAAGACGCTGCGCGAACTGACCAGCCGCATCCGCGATGAGAGCCAGCGCTACCACTACCAGCAGTGGATGCGCGAGCGGGAGCTGACCTTCTTCAGCGCCCAGCGCGAAGTGCGGCAAGGTCGCCAGGACTGGAAACCGGGGCAGGGCAAAACGCCCGCACCCGGCGGACAGTTCGCCAAAGGCAGCGGGGCAGGCGCGCGCGCCGCGATCACCGAAAGCCTCGGCCGCTCCGCCATGGTCAAACGCGGTGGCGAGATGATGTCGGTGCGCGAGGCGACGATCATCGTAGCCCTCGTCAACCATCCGGCGCTGATCGACGAGAACTTCGCCCATGTCGAGTTCCTCGATCTCGCCAACACCGATCTGCAGCGGCTGCACGCCGCCATCCTCGATGCGATGGCGCACGACATGGCCAATGACCGTAGCGCGGTGATCGCCACCATCGAACGTGCCGGCTGCAGCGATATCTGGGCGCGCGCCGTGGCGCTCATCCAACGGGCCAGGCAATGGCCCGCGCTGGAAACCGCAGCGCTTGACGATGCCCGCGACGCCTTCAACCAGGCGCTGCACTTGCAGCGCAGCGCGCGCACCTTACATAAGGAGTTGAAACAGGCGGAAGCAGCGCTCGCCAGCGATCCCACTGACGAAAACTACCGGCACCTCATCGAGATTCAGGCGCAGTTCCGTGATGTACAAGCAACGGAAGCGCTGATCGAAGGCTTCGGTGTGTCCTCGGGCAGGGGTGGGCGCGTGTAGGTCGAAACCTGCGCAAGAATGGATGATGTACGTGCTGCGCGTCGAATCGACGCCTCTAAGTCGGGTAATTGATTCGCTTTTTTGATGCGAATCATGCGAGAGGCGCTTGACCTTCTGGCAGAATGACGGAATCAGGACGATTCGAAACCTTAACCCGTGCCGGCGTCGATGGAAATGCACTGACGCGAGGTGCTGATCACTGGACAGGCTGTCAGCCTGCCACAGATATCAGGGTTAATCTGGACTTAATGCATATCGCCCAAAAGTGAAAACCGGTTTTGGGGGCACGATATGAACAAACAAAAGAGTTGATTCGGTTACCGGCCCGGTTAAGCGCCACCAGCGCATGTAGTTTGACCGGTGCGGCAGCTACGCGGCTTCGATGCTCGGCCGCTAGGAGAAGATAAAGACTATGGCGACAAAGGAAAAGGAAGAGGTCGAGACCGAACGTGAAGGCGCCACCGATGGGCCTCTGCTCGACCTTTCCGATGATGCTGTCAAGAAGATGATCAAGGCCGCCAAGAAGCGAGGCTATGTGACTCTCGACGAACTGAACGCGGTTTTGCCGTCGGAAGAGACCGATCCGGATCGCATCGAAGACATCAATGCGATGCTGTCCGACATGGGCATCAACGTGGTCGAGGACGACGATCAGAGCGAGGAGCCCGAGGCCGCCGACAGCAATGCCGACGCCGAGGAAGACGCCAACGAGCTGGCCGAGCAGACCGGCACCGCCGTCGCCGCTACGACCACCAAGAAAGAGCCGACCGACCGCACCGATGACCCGGTGCGCATGTATCTGCGCGAGATGGGCTCGGTCGAGCTCCTGTCGCGCGAGGGCGAAATCGCGATCGCCAAGCGCATCGAGGCCGGCCGCGAGACGATGATCGCGGGCCTCTGCGAAAGCCCGCTGACCTTCCAGGCCATCATCATCTGGCGTGACGAGCTCAACGAATCCAAGATCCTGCTGCGCGAGATCATCGACCTCGAAGCCACCTATGCGGGCCCCGAAGCCAAGCAGGCGCCGGTGGTCGAGCGCATCGAGGAGGCGCCCAAGGCCGAGGACAAGCCGAGGCGTGGACGCGACGAGGAAGACGACATCACCAATGTCGGCGCCGACACGCGCGGCCTGGTCGACGACGACGAGGAAGACGAGGACGAGGCGAGCCTGTCGCTGGCCGCGATGGAAGCGGAACTGCGCCCGCAGGTGATGGAGACGCTCGACGTCATCGCCGACACCTACAAGAAGCTGCGCAAGCTGCAGGACCAGCAGGTCGAGAACCGTCTGGCCGCGACCGGCACGCTGTCGCCCAGCCAGGACCGCCGCCTGAAGGAGCTGAAGGACCAGCTGATCAAGGCGGTGAAGTCGCTGTCGCTCAACACGGCGCGCATCGAGGCGCTGGTCGAGCAGCTTTACGACATCAACAAGCGCCTGGTGCAGAACGAAGGCAAGCTGCTGCGCCTAGCCGAAAGCTATGGCGTGCGCCGCGAGGAGTTCCTGAAGGAATATCAGGGCTCCGAGCTCGACCCGAACTGGACGCGCTCGATCGGCAACCTGACCTCGCGCGGCTGGAAGGAATTCACCAAGAACGAGAAGGACGCGATCAAGGATCTGCGTTCGGAAATCCAGAACCTCGCCACCGAGACGGCGATCTCGATCCTGGAATTCCGCAAGATCGTCAACCAGGTGCAGAAGGGCGAGCGCGAAGCCGCTATCGCCAAGAAGGAAATGGTCGAGGCCAACCTGCGCCTCGTCATTTCCATCGCCAAGAAATACACCAATCGCGGCCTGCAGTTCCTTGACCTGATCCAGGAAGGCAATATCGGCTTGATGAAGGCGGTCGACAAATTCGAATACCGCCGCGGCTACAAGTTCTCGACCTATGCGACATGGTGGATCCGGCAGGCGATCACGCGTTCGATTGCCGACCAGGCGCGCACCATCCGCATCCCGGTGCACATGATCGAAACGATCAACAAGATCGTGCGCACGTCGCGCCAGATGCTGCATGAAATCGGCCGCGAGCCGACGCCGGAGGAACTGGCAGAAAAGCTCGCAATGCCGCTCGAAAAAGTGCGCAAGGTCTTGAAGATCGCCAAGGAGCCGATCTCGCTCGAAACCCCTGTGGGTGACGAAGAGGATTCGCATCTGGGCGATTTCATCGAGGACAAGATGGCGATCCTGCCGATCGATGCGGCGATCCAAGCCAATCTGCGCGAGACCACCACGCGGGTGCTCGCCTCGCTGACGCCGCGCGAGGAGCGGGTGCTGCGCATGCGCTTCGGCATCGGCATGAACACCGACCACACGCTGGAAGAAGTCGGCCAGCAGTTCTCGGTGACGCGCGAACGTATCCGCCAGATCGAGGCCAAGGCGCTGCGCAAGCTCAAGCACCCGAGCCGGAGCCGCAAGCTGAGGAGCTTCCTCGACAGCTGATAGCGGCAACAGACCAGCATTCGAAAAGGGCGCCGATGGCGCCCTTTTTGTTGCCGGGTGAAGGCTCTTGTCGCCCATCTCCGTCGGGAGGATACTTGCCTGGTCGGATGCATGTTCTGGGCGAAAAAACCGGATGTCCGCCCCGGCTGATGTCCTCAGCCGTGCTCCGTGGCGCCGGAGGGAGGTGTGTGATGACAACCTACATCCTGCTGATGAACTGGACGGAACAGGGCGCCAGAAACATCCGAGAGTCGCCGAAGCGGCTCGATGCCGCCAAGAAGCAACTGGCCGACATGGGCGGCTCGTTCAAGGCGTTTTACCTGACTATGGGCGAATATGACATGGTGGCGATTATCGAGGCGCCCGACGATGCTGTGCTTGCTCGTTTCGCCCTGATGCTGGCAACGGGTGGCAGCGTCAAGACGCGAACGCTCAAGGCTTTCCCGGAATTTGCCTATCGCGAGATCGTCACTTCGCTTGGATAGCGCTGGGCGCGGGTCCGTGCGGCTCGGCGTCTTATTGCGGGGCCGTGCCGTCAGGGTGATAGTCGCGCCATGTCCAAGCCTGCGCTGACCGTCTGGTACAACACACGCTGCCCGGTTTGCGATGGCGGCATCACCCGGCAGAAACGGCGGCTGATCGAGGCGATCAAGGCCGGGCGGATCGAATTCCGCGACATCAACCTCGAACCGGCGGCGCTCTCTGGCTACAGCGCCTCGCTGGAGGACATACGCCGCCGGCTGCATGCCACCGATGCCGAAGGCAGGCTGCTGGTCGGCGCCGATGTCGCGGTTGCCGTCTGGCGGGCGACGCCGGGCGAGGGCTGGCTGGCGACGCTCTTCGGCAATCCGGTCGCGCTGCCGCTGACGCGCTTGGCCTATGATCGTTTCGCCGATCTTCTCTATGCCTGGAACCGGCGCAAGGGCCGCTGGTAGCGAGGCAAGGCCCGAAGATATCTGCGGGCCTTACCGTCATGGGCGTTACCGGGACGCCGGCTCGCAAAGCCAGCCGACAATGCGGCGCACCGCCGGCAGCACCATGAGCAACGTTGGGAACGCTACCAGCCAGGACAGGCCCCAGGCAGTGAGCCAGACAGCCGGCAAATCAGGTTGCAGTCCAAGGCTTTTCAGCGTCGATATGAACGAGACGATGAAGGTCATCAGCAGCGACAGCACCAGCGGACTGACGATCGCGGCATAGCGCGCCGGCAGCTTGCCGCGCTTACGGGTCGTGGTCATTTTTGGATTTTCCTGAAACATCCGGTCCGTCGCATTTGGCATCCATTGCGCCGGGTTTCCGGCGGAACTGCCCGGAAAGACCGGGGTGGATGCGTTGCTTGACGTCAGACGCTTACGGAGAGGTTTTGGCCCTCACGCGCTTTCTAGCTGCCGGCGGCGGCGAAATCAACCTTCTGGCGCCGCCTTTAGATACATCGTAAGATATATCTTGACTCGTCGGCGGGGCAAGCCTAATTAAGATGTATCGTAAGATATAACTCAAGGAGCAATTCATGCATAGACATCATCCCTTTGGCGAGCGCGCCGAGCGCGCATTCCTGCACATGGCAGGCAAATTTGGTGGAAGAGGGGGCAGCGGCTTTGGTCCGTTCGGCCATGGCGGACGTGGCGGTGGACGCGGCGGCCCGGGCGACATGTTTCGCGCCGGGCGCATGCTGGCCGACGGCGATCTCAAGCTGATCACGCTGTCGCTGCTGGCCGAGGCGCCTCGCCACGGCTACGACATCATCAAGGCGCTGGAAGAGCGCACCAGCGGCATCTACAGCCCGAGCCCGGGCGTCGTCTATCCGACGCTGACCTTCCTGGAAGAGGCCGGCTATGCGGCTTCAGCCGCCGACGGCAACAAGAAGGTGTTTTCGATCACCGAGGCGGGCCAGGCGCATCTCGCCGAGAACCGCGAGATGATCGACGGCGTGCTGGAGCATCTCGAGCGCTTCGGCCGCAAGATGGCGAAAGCGCGGGACTGGTTCGGCTGGAACGACGACGGCGAGGAAGGCGGACGGCGTGGTGGACGGGGTCGCTCGGAAGCCCGCGAGGAGTTCCGCGCCGTGCGTCACCGGCTGCGTGCCGCGCTCGGCGATCTCGTCGACGCGTCGGCTGAAAAGCAGGCCGAGGCGATTGCAGTCCTGGAAGCCGCCGCTGAAGCCCTGGAAGCGCTATCGCGCGGTTGACCCCTGGCGAGAACGCTTGCCCGTTCGACTGAGGAACGGTACTGAAAATCATCCTGCACCGCGAGACGTGGTGCAGGATGATTGCCGTTGGAGGAAGCCCCATGTCTTTTCTGAAGCGTCTTTTCGGTGGTGGCGGTGAGGGGGGCGAGCCCAAGAGCGCAGCACCGGCAAAGCAGGTTGAGCACAAGGGATTTTTGATCAGTGCCACGCCCTACAAGGCGGAGGGGGGCCAATACCAGACCTGCGGCGTGGTTTCGAAGGAAGTCGACGGCGTGATGAAGGAACACAAATTCATCCGCGCCGATCGCTTTGCCGGACTGGGCGACGCCGTCGACATCTCGATCAAGAAGGGCATGCAACTGGTCGACGAGCAAGGCGAGAGGATGTTCGGGTAGCCTACAGCCTCGGATCGATTGGCTCGCTCTCCAGCGCCAGGACGCCGAAAACACACTCGTGAACACGTCGCAGCGGTTCCTTGGCGACAAACCGCTTCAGTGCCTCGTGACCGAGCGCGAACTCTCTGAGCGCCAGGCTGCGCTTGCCACCCAAGCCTCGTTCGCGCAGGCGCACGAGATTGTCCGGCGCATCGTATTCGGGGCCATAGATAATGCGAAGATACTCCTGGCCGCGCACTTTCAGCGCCGGTTGCATGAGCCCCTTCTTGTTTCGGCTGACGAAGTCGTGCGGCTTCACTACCATCCCTTCGCCGCCTGAGTCGGTCAGCGTCTCCCACCAGGCGACGGCCTCCGCACAAGAACCGGCATCGGCCAGGTCAACCATCCGCCATTGCGTTCGCGTTACCACGCCGCCCCCGGCAGCCAGACGGTCCGCAAGCGTCATGTGCCAAACGTGGTTCTGGTCGTACCAGACGCATCCCTCACTTGCCAGCAGGTGGAACGGCGCGACCTTCAGGTCGTCGACGCCCGAGACCGGCCACACGTAAGGCGCCCAGGCAGTGGCGTATCTGGCGGCACGCGCGGCGCGGTCCTCAATGCGAGCCTTGAGCGCGGCCGTATCCACGCCGCGTGCCATCGCACGGGCCAGCGCTTCGCGGCTGGCCTGGAGCCCAGCGGCCGCAGACGTTGCCACTGGGGCGTACTGGCTTTCAATCAGGCTGCTTGCCTTGGCCGACCATGGCATGATCTCGGTGTCCAGCAGCAACCAGTCGCTGTTCAATTCCTGCCATAGATCCGCAGCGTCGACGCTGGCGCGCAGGCGATTGAGCAGGCGCTCCGTCATGCCGCTGTCGCTGAAAAAGGAGCGTCCGGTCCGGGTCCAGATCGCGCCTGTCTCGTCGCCAGATACCCCGAACCGGTCGCGCGCCGTCTGCGCGTTTCGGCACAGAGCGATGACTGCCCGCGAACCCATGTGCTTCTCTTCGCACAGGATTTGGGTGACGCCACGCTCGCGGAAATGACTGAGAGCTTCCTCGGGGCGTTCCAGCCAGCCGGCTTGGCTGCTGGTCTCGGATGGCGACATTGTCGGCGGCAGATATACCAGCCACTGCGGCGACAGCGCGAAGCGGCTCATCACCTCAAGTGCCGCCGACGCGTTCTCCTCGGCCACGACAACCCTGCCTTTCAGTTCGGTCTCGATCCAGCGTCGCCCAGAGACATCCTGATAGTCGAGCACGCCGTCGGCATCGGCCTGTGCCGATTTGCCAAGGCCCGGTCCGCCGAGGGGACGCACGGGTTCGGACCAGGTCTCGACTGCCGGCACGTCGACCAGTTCGCGTTCCGGCCAGCGCAAGGCAGTCAGCTTGCCGCCGAACACGCAGCCGGTGTCGATGCAAAGCGTGTTGTTGACCCACTCCGCCAACAGCACCGGCGTGTGCCCGTATACTACGCTGGTTTTGCCCCGATAGGCGGCTGCCCAGTCGGCACGGACGGGCAGGCCAAATTCGTCGATTTCGCCCGTGGTTTCGCCATAGAGGGCGAACTCGCGCACCGCGCCGGAACCGCGCCCGATCATCTCTTCCTTGAGTCCGGCATGTGCCACGGCGAGGCGTCCGCCGTCCAGCCAGACGTGGCTGCGCAGGCTGTCGAGGAAGGCCGGCAAAGCCTCTCGCAGGCCGCGATCCTGAGCGTCCAACTGGTCGATGGTTTGCTGCAGGCCGTGGGCGATCGTGACCTTGCGGCCTTCCAGCCAGCGGCTGAGTTTGCGTTCGTGATTGCCCTGGACACAGTAGGCGGTTCCCGCCGCGACCATGCTCATGGCGATGCGCAAGACGTCGGGCACGTTGGGACCACGATCGACGAGGTCGCCGACAAAGACGATCTTGCGGCCTTCTGGCGGCGTTACAGTGACGGTCCGATCACCATGGCCGTCGGACCAGGCGATGCTGTAACCGAGCTGACAGAACAAGGTCTGAAGTTCGTCGGCGCAACCATGGACATCACCTATGACGTCGAAAGGACCGCAATCGTCGCGCTTGTCGGTCCATAATGGCTGACGCGAGACCTTGGCCGCGTCGATACTGGCCTCGCCGGTGAGCTTCCAGACCTGACGGAAACCTTCGCGTTGCAGGCCGCCGAGGCCCTTGCGAATTTCGTTCGTCATGCGCTGGGCAACGCCGGCGCCGAAGGGACGATCGGCTCGTAGCGCGTTGCGGGCGACGCAAACATCAACACCCGGATCGATGACCACGGCGACCGGCAAAGCGTGCCATTTGCGCGCCAGCTCGACCCACGCCTTGCGATCAGCGGGTCGCACATTGGTCGCGTCGATGACGGCCAGCTTTCGATGCTTGAGCCGTTTGCCGGCGATTTCGCGCACCAAATCAAAAGCGTCGGCCGAGACATCCTGATCAGTCTCGTTGTCGCTGACGAACGCGCGGCAGCGATCCGACGAGATGATTTCGGTCGGCAGGAAGTGCCTGGCGGCGAAGGTCGACTTGCCCGATCCCGTCGAGCCGATCAGCACGACGAGGGCGAAGTCAGGGATGGTGAGGTCGGTCTTGTCTGGCTCTCTCATCGGGTGAACACCGCCATCTGCGTCGGCGCGCCGAGCACGGGGTCCACGGCTCCGATGCCACTTAAGGCGGCGCTATAGCCATAGATCTCGCCGATCCTGGCCGCCCAGGCTTCAAACCGAACCCGGCCCCATTCGAAACGGTGATCCGGATGGCGAAAAGCGCCGGCGGCCAGACTGGGGAACAAGGGGTTGTAGTCAGCGTTCGGCGTAGTCACGATCACGAATTTTGGCGCTGTCTCGCCGAAGATAATACGCTCGATCATTGGCAGCCGGTCTTCGTCGAGATGTTCGATGACCTCGACCAGCACCGCGACGTCGGCTTCCGCCCATCGGCTGTCGCGATATGTCAGCGATCCGTGCAGCAGCGTGACCCGGTCTTCAGGCGGTCCCCCGAACTCGTTCAGTTTGAGACGCTTGGCGGCCCATTCCAGTTCACGAATAGCGGGGTCGAGCCCGAACAGCTTGTGGACCCATTTTTCGCGCACGAGCCGATAGAGCAGCTTGCCTTCGCCACACCCCAAATCTGCAACACTGGTCCCTCCGGTCGCCCGAATGGCTTGCACCACGGCGTCCATGCGCAGGTCGTTCAGCCGGATGGGCGCCTCCAGCGCTTGCTCAGGTGCAGCCCAGGCCTCGGGGGGTAGGACCTCATTGGCCGTCTCCGGAGCCAGCCGCTCCAGGGCGATGCGGGCCAACGCACCTCGGTTGCGCAGATAACGGCGCACGATCAGGTCTTTGGCTGGGTGGTTTTCCAGCCAGCCCTCGCCCTTGGACAGCAGCTTGTCAATCTCGGCCTCGCCCACCCAGTAGTGCTTGGTGTCGTCCATCACCGGGATCAGGACATAAAGGTGGTTGAGCAGGCTGCTTAGGCGGCCGGTGCCAGTCAGCCTCAGATGACCGTATCGTGGTCCACCCGCGCCAGATCCGACAGTTTCGACCGGCGCCAGGTTGACGGTCCATCCCAGCGGTTCGAATAGATCTCGAACCAGGGCCTCGCCGCCACGCATCGGCAGCGGGGTCACCACAGCTTCGAGCGGGAGGTCGCTATCGGCCAGTTGCTGGCGCTCCTTCGAGATGCCGGTCATCGCTGTCCGCAGTACCTTGTTCAAAGCCACAGACAGAAATGACGATGCCGTATAAGGTCGGTCGTTTACATATTGATCCAGCAAGCCCTCTGCCTGGCCTTTGCCCCGAACGAGCCCTATCGGATCGACATCGAGCAGAAGCACAGCCTCACAACGCTCATCGGTCGCCTCCGGATAGAACAGCCAGGCCTTGCCGAAGGATAGGTCAGTCTCGTGCAGACGTTCGGGATGCTTGTGCAGCAAGAAGCCGAGATCTGTGGCTGGATGATGGGTTGTCGCGACGGAAAGGAACATCAGCGACCGATAACGCAGACAGGCCGAATAACCAATGGCGTTGCGCGGCAATCTAGTAACGCGATAGATCCGTTTTCGACACGCAACCTATCGCGCCGCCTGACAAGGAAAAAGGCAGGCGCCGAAGCGCCTGCCTTTTCAATGCGAATGACGGGGTGTGCTTACGCGGCGATTTGCGCGCTCGCGGTCTTGGCCACCACGGCATCGACCTTGGCCGTCGCATTGGCGAGCGCGGCGGTGACGGCATCAGGGCCCATGCCGACGCCTTCGATGCGGATGACGTCGACATCGGTCATGCCGAGAAAGCCGAGCACGCCGCGCAGATAGGGGATGGCGTGATCGAACTGCACGGCCGCACCTTCGGAATAGATGCCGCCCGAGGCGAGTACGATATAGACCTTCTTGCCGGTGACGAGGCCCTTGGGACCACCCTCGCCATAAGAGAAGCTCTTGCCGGAGCGGGAGATGTGATCGACCCAGGACTTCAGGGTCGAGGAGATGTTGAAGTTGATGAAGCCGGTGGCCAGGATCACGGTGTCGGCTGCGAACAGTTCGTCAAGCACGATGTCGGAGACGCCGACGACTTCGGCCTGGCGCGGCGTGCGGGCTTCAACGGGGGTGTAGATGCCGGTCGCATAATCGGTGTCGATATGCGGCAGCGGGTTGGCCACGAGGTCGCGTACGACGAGCGTATTCGACGGGTCGGCGGCGACGAGCTTTTCAGCGAATTCGGTAGCGATACGGGTCGAGTGCGAGGCAGCGCCGCGCGGGCTCGAGGTTACAAGCAGGATAGACATAGCGGTTCTCTCCAGTGGGAATTGATTTCTCCCGCCTGATATGGGCCTACCGACCCATTCAAAAAACTGGTATATTTTCTATACGATCCATCCATAAAGTAGGTATGCCGTGCAGCCCAATCCGACGCTCGACCAATTGCAGATCCTGGTTGCGGTCGCCGACACCGGCAGCTTCTCAGCCGCCGGCCGCAAGCTTAACCGCGCGCAGTCCGTCATCAGCTACGGCATCGCCAATCTTGAAGCGCAGCTTGGCCTGAAACTGTTCGAGCGCGAGGGCACGCGCGAGCCGCAGCTGACCGAAATCGGCCGGGCGATGCTGGAGGACGCCCGGCGCATGGTCGGCGTGCTGCAGCGCATCCGTTCGCGTGCCGACGGTCACCATCAGGGGCTGGAGGCTGAAGTTGCGCTATCGGTTGACGCGGCGCTGCCCTCGCCGGTGCTGGTGCGGGTGCTGAAGGCGTTCGAGGCGCAGTTCCCGACCGTGATGATGCGACTGCATATCGGCACGCTCGGTCTGATCCCCGACCATGTCGTCAGCGGACAGTCGGATCTTGGCATCGGTGGCTTGCTGGGCGAGGTCGACGTGCATCTCGTGCGCATCGGCTTCATGTCGATCGTGCTGGCTGCCGCCCCCACCCACCCTCTGGCACTGCTGCCGAAACCGGTGGCGCTCGAGGATGCGCGAGAGCACACCCAGCTGGTTGTCAGCGACCAGTCGGAACGCACCAAGGGACGCGACTTCGGCGTCTTTGCCTATCGTACATGGCGGCTGACAGATGTGCGTATCAAGCATACGTTGATGCGCGAGGGGCTGGGCTGGGGCGGGTTGCCGCGCTGGCTGATCGCGGACGATTTGGCCAGCGGCAGGCTGGTCGAACTCGACCTTGAACCTTTTAGCGAGGTGCGCTCATCGCTCTACGCCATGCACCGCGCCGACCGCAGCCCGAAACCGGCGGCGGCCTGGCTGATCGACCAGTTCAAACGCCAGCTCGGCTGCTTCAACGAGTTCGACCCGGACGACCTGCCTGAGGGCGAGCCGGAGACAGCCCATCGATCAGAGCCATGAGCACGGCGCGATAGTCTTCGGCCGAGGCGCCGGCCTCGACGGCAAGTGCTGCGCGGTCGAAGGCGGCGGCGAGCAAAGCGGTCAGCGCATCGGCAGGCAGTCTGGTCATCGACTGTTCGCGCATCGCCGCAACCAGGCCTTCGCGCAGCGACCGGTTGCCGTGGTGATTGTCGATCGCATC
The DNA here is from genome assembly GCF_040323255.1 of Mesorhizobium sp. M0052. Taxonomy (NCBI): domain Bacteria; kingdom Pseudomonadati; phylum Pseudomonadota; class Alphaproteobacteria; order Hyphomicrobiales; family Phyllobacteriaceae; genus Mesorhizobium; species Mesorhizobium sp. M0052. Next base: position 29,883 of record NZ_JAMYUS010000029.1, read on the forward strand.
CATGGCGGCGCGGCCAAGCACGGCCGGCCCGTCGAGCAGCAAAAGCCGCGTGCGGCCGGGCGCGCGCATGGCGGCGAGATAGGCGTCCGAGCCGGCAATCAGCGCATTGCGGGCAAACAAAGAAGGCGGCGAGGCGCGCTCGATCTCTTGCGCCACCGCCGCCGCCTCCTGCTCGACCACGGCGGCAAACAGCGCCTGCTTGTCGGCAAAGTGGTGATAGAGCGCGCCGCGGGTGACGCCGGCGGCCGCAACGATCTCCGGCGTGCCGGTCTCGGCATAGGACTTTTCGATGAACAGTTTGCGCGCCGCAGCGATCAGGTCGGCGCGCGTCGCTTCGGTGCGGTCGCGGTTGGAGCGGCGCGGGGTTTCTCGTTGCATACATGCAGCCTGTATGTTATTTCGAATTACATGCAAACTGTATGTTGGCTGACGGGAGAAAGAAAGATGAAGACGACGAGCTATTATCCGGTGCTGATGACGGGCGACGTAGCCGGCACGAAAGCCTTCTATATCAATCACTTCCGCTTCAAGCCGCTGTTTGCGAGCGACTGGTATGTGCATCTGCAGTCTGCCGAGGATCGCCGGGTCAATCTCGGTATCGTCCAGGGCGACCACGAGACGATCCCCGAGGGGGGGCGCGGCCGCACATCGGGGCTGCTGATCAATTTCGAGGTGAGGGATCCTGATGCTGTCTATGAACGGATCGTTGCGGCCGGCCTGCCGATCCTGTGCCCGCTGCGCGACGAACCCTTCGGCCAGCGCCATTTCATCACCAGGGATCCCAATGGCGTGCTGATCGACGTCATCAAGCCGATCCCGCTCAGCCCGGAATTTCAGGCGCAATTCGCGGCGGGCGCGGCGGGCGCCTGAACAATGGCAGCAAATGTCGGCAGCGGCTCCGGCCGCTGTGGCCGGACCCGCACCATGCGGTCTATGTTGGTGACGTTGAAGCTGGGCCTGCCGCATGCGTGACATCTGCCTTGTTCGTGCGCCATCCAATCTCGGCCTTCGGCCCTTGGAGCCGGGCCATGTGCCCGGCACCTGGCGTGCGCCGCAGGCGCTGAGCGAAGCTGGTTTGATCGAGTCGCTGGCGCCGGGGCGGGTGGTCGATCTCGACAGACCCGCCTACAGTACCGAACCGCAACCGGGCACTAGGCTGCGTAATGGTCCGGCGATCCGCTGCTTCAACCTCGATCTTGCCGAGATCGTCACCGGTGCGCTTGGGCAAGGCGAGTTCCCGCTGATCATCGGCGGCGACTGCTCGATCCTGCTTGGCGCACTGGTCGCCGCGCGGCGCTCGGGCGCAGTCGCCCTGATCCATTTCGATGGCCACAGCGATTTCCGCCATCCCGGCAACTACGATGTCAATGCCTCACTCGGCTCGGTTGCCGGCATGGATCTGGCACTTGCCACCGGACGCGGCGAGGCTTTGCTGGCGCAATGGCCAGGTGTTGTCGGTCCGCTCGTCACCGACGATGCGGTGGTTCAGATCGGCGAACGCGAGAGCCGCGATGCCGATTTTGCCTGGCCCGACATCAATGCGACCGCCGTGACGCGCATCGACGTCTTTGCCGCGCAGGAACTCGGCGCGGCTGGAGTGTTGCAAAAGACAAGAGCGACGCTGGCGCGCGCCGGCTGTCCCTACTGGCTGCATCTCGATGTCGATGTGCTCGACCAGACGGTGATGCCGGCGGTGGATTCGCCCGGCAGCCCCGGCATCGACCCCGATGAACTCGTTGCCATTCTGTCGGCGCTGGCAGCGGACCAGCGCTGCACCGGCTTGGACATGACGATCTACGATCCCGACCTCGACCCGACCGGTGACCTTGCGCGACTGCTGGTGTCGCTGCTCGGGCGGGTGCTCAAGCCTCGATAAAGGCTCAGCTCGCCCTTGCTACCGGCGTCACCGTCACCTGGCTGACGCCGGTGCGGCGCACCACTGTGCATAGCGTCTCGCGGCCGATGCGTTCGGCGTCGAGCATGCGCACGAGGTCGTCGACGCCGGTGACCGGGCGACCGTCTATCGCCGCGATGATGTCGCCTTCCCTGAGGCCGGCCTTCGCCGCGGGTCCGTCTTTCTCGACGCTGCGCAGCCGCACCGCAGTACTGGTGGTCACCTGCGACAGGAGCGCTGCGCGGCGCGGCAAACTGGTGGTGTCGGCCGAGATGCCGATGAAGGCGCGCCGCACGCGGCCGAAGCGGATGATCTCCGAAATGACGAAGTTGGCGGTGTTGGAAGCGACCGCGAAGGCGATGCCTTGCGCGCCGTGGATCATGGCGGTGTTGACGCCGATGACTTCGCCTGCCGACGACACCAGCGGTCCGCCGGAATTGCCGGGATTGAGCGCGGCATCGGTCTGGACGACATCGTCGATCAGCCGCCCGGTCGAGGCGCGCATCGAACGGCCAAGTGCGGAGACCACGCCTGACGTTACGGTCCATTCGAAGCCGAGCGGATTGCCGATGGCAATGGCGATCTGGCCGCGCCGCAGCCGCTTGGAATCGCCGAGCGGCGCGACTTCGGTGAAGCTGCCATCGGCGCGCACCAGCGCGATGTCGGTGTCAGGGTCGCGGCCTAGCACGCGGCCTTCGCTGGAGGCGCCGTCGGGCATAGAGACGCGCACCGTTTTGGCATCGCCAACGACATGGAAATTCGTAACGACCAGCCCGTCCGGGGTGATGACGAAGCCGGAGCCATGGCCACCTTGGCCACCGACGCGCTCGATGCGGCAGACGGCTGGGCCGATGCGGTCGACGGCGTCGGCGACTGTCGTCGAATAGGCGTCGAGCAGTGTGTCGTCGGTCTCGAATTTGTGGGCGGCGAGGGCCATTGGCGGGGCTCCGTGTTTTCAGGCGCGATGATGACTATATGTGCGGAGCGGCTCGAACTGCCGCGACCTGACCAGATGGCCAGTCAAACCAGTAACTAGCCGTCAGACGAGTACCTCCGGGCGCACTGCCGAGCGATATCTGGGGCATGAGAAAACCCAGGAGATCATCATGAGTGACTTCAACCTTAATGCATTTTCCGAGGCCATCGCCGATCTCGCCGCCAAGGCTGCGCCGGCAACGGCAAGTTTCACCACCCATCACCATCGCACCGCCAGCGCCTTCCACTGGCGTGACGGCTATTTCGTCACCGCCGAGGAAGCTGTCGAGGCCGGTGAGGAGATCGAATTGACATTGGCTTCGGGCGAAGCGGTGAAGGCCGAACTGGTCGGTCGCGATCCGTCGACCGGCGTAGCGCTTCTGAAGCCGGCCGGCGCGGTCGCGGCGCCTGCGCTCGCCAAGGCTGACGCGGTACGGCCCGGCAATCTTGCCATCGCCATCGGCAGCAGTCAGGGTTCGGCGCTGGCCGTCTCGGGTTCGGTCGGCGAGGTCGGCCCCGCCTGGCGCTCGATGCGCGGCGGCACCATCGATCGGCGCATCAATCTCGCCGTCAATGCCGGCGGCCGTTTCGAGGGCGGGCCGGTGCTTGACGCCAAGGGCGCGCTGATCGGCATGCTGCTGTTCGGGCCGCGTGGTCGTGCGCTGGTCATGCCTTATGAGACGGTCGAGCGGGCCGTGGCGACGCTGCGTGAAAAGGGCCATGTCGCGCGCGGCTATCTCGGCGCCGGCCTGCACCCGATCCGTGACGGCGCGGCGCGCGGCGCCATGGTCATGAGCCTCGACGACAATGGTCCGGCCAAGGCCGCCGGCCTTGCGCTGGGCGACATCATCGTGGCGTGGAATGGCGAGGCCGTGCACGGCCCGCGCGAACTGATCCGAAAGCTCGGGCCGGATAGCGCGGGTGCCGCGGTGACGCTCGGCGTGGTGCGCGGCGGCGAGCAGCGCGATGTCGCGCTGACCGTCGGTGAAAAGCCGCTGAGCTGAGAGGGCCGATGGAAAGCGAGACGCTGACAAGGCCGGAGGCGAGTGGATCGGAGGCGGGTGGGCCGGAGGTGGCGGGCGGCGGACGCCAGCTCGTGGTGCTGATCGCGCTGCACGATGCCGCGCGTGCCGAGCGCCTGTCGGCTTCGCTTGCGATGGCGGACGATCTGCTTCCGGTCGTGGCCGGCAGCGGGATTGTCGACGTCGCTGTCGTCGATGACGCTGTTGCGAACAGTGCGGCCTGGCTCGATCGGGCCGATGGTGGCAACAGCGCAATCCCACGGGTGCTGCTATCCGCGAGCGCTGGCCGGCCGGAAAACCGGGTGCTTGCCGTGCTGCCTTTGGCGTCGGATGCGAATCTGATCGCGGCTGCCGTCAGACTGGCGGCGGCCGGCTACCGGGTGTCAAGGGATGGGCGTTCGACGCCGGATCGTCATGGCGGTTTCGATCACATAGCGAGCGGAACTGAAACCGATAGCGGGCTGTTTGGCGAGGAATCTTTTGACGACGGCGCCGCCCTCCGACCAGCGCTGTCACCGCGCGAGACGGAAGTGCTGGCGCTGCTCGCCGAAGGCGCGCCCAACAAGGTGATCGCGCGGCGGCTGAACATCTCCGTGCATACGGCAAAGTTCCACGTCGCCGCGATCCTGATCAAGCTGGGTGCTGCGAACCGCACGGATGCCATCGCGATCGCGATGCGGCAGGGCCTGGTGCTGGTCTAACCCCCTTTTCCGTTTGAGCCTACGTTGCGTAACCCGTTGCAGGCTGCCGAGGCCTTGCGCAGTGCATTGCCGCCGCGCAATGGTTCGCGTCAGTGATGTAGCAAGGGAGGTGCCAAGACATGTCGCTCAAGGGAAAGACGCTGTTCATCTCCGGCGGGTCGCGCGGCATCGGTCTTTCGATCGCGCTGCGCGCTGCGCGCGACGGCGCCAATGTGACGATCGCGGCCAAGACCGCCGAGCCGCACCCGAAGCTGCCGGGCACGATCTACTCGGCAGCTGAGGAGATCGAGCAGGCCGGCGGCAAGGCGCTGCCTGTTTTGTGCGACATCCGCGAGGAGGCGCAGGTGGCCGAGGCGGTTGCCAAGACCGTCGAAAAGTTCGGCGGCATCGATATTTGCGTCAACAATGCCAGCGCCATCCAGCTCGCCAGCACGCTGGAGACCGACATGAAGCGCTACGATCTGATGCACCAGATCAACACGCGCGGCACTTTCCTGGTGTCGAAAATGTGCATTCCGCACCTGAAGTTGGCTGAGAATCCTCACATTCTGAATCTGGCACCGCCGCTCGATATGAAGGCCAAATGGTTCAAGAACCACGTCGCCTACACCATGGCCAAGTTCGGCATGTCGATGTGCACGCTGGGGATGAGCGCCGAGTTTGCCAAGGACGGCATCGCGGTCAATTCGCTGTGGCCGATCTCGACCATCGACACGGCGGCGGTGCGCAATCTGCTCGGTGGCGCGACGGTCGCGGCGATGAGCCGCTTGCCCGACATCATGGCCGATGCCGCACACGCCATCTTCCTGCGGCCATCGCGCGAGACATCAGGCAATTTCTACATCGATGAAGAGGTGCTGCGGGCCGAGGGCGTGACCGATTTCGCGGCCTACGCGCCAGGCGCGACCGGGCCGCTGGCCGGAGACTTTTTCGTGCCGGACGCGGTATTTGCCAATTCGCCGACGAACGTCAAAAGCATCTACTGACGGAAATCACGGGCCGACGGCGCTGCTTCCTCATCCACCTGCCGGCGTTGTTCGAAAAACCAAGCAATTGGCTTTTCGCCCGCTGTGCGGACCAGCCTCACCTCCCCATGAACGGGGAGAAAGGGGCTCATCACTCCTCGCCCTTCTTGCCTTTGCTCAGTCCCATCAGCCGGTCGATATAGGCCAGCATCAGCGCCGAAACGACGAAGGCGAGGTGGATGATGGTCAGCCACATCAGCTGGTCGATCGTATAGGAAGACGAATTCAGGAACACCTGCAACAGGTGGATCGAGGAAATAGCGACGATGGTCGAGGCGACCTTGACCTTCAGCGAACCGACATCGATCGTACCCAGCCAGTGCACACCGCCATCCTGGTCGTCGAAGCGGCTGACGAAATTCTCGTAGCCGGAGATGATCACCATCACCACCAGCGAGGCGACAAGTGCGGCGTCGATGAGGCCGAGCATCTTCAGGATGGTGTCGGTGTCGTCGAGTGTGAAGGCGACCATGACGAACTCGTAGAGTTTTTTGCCGAAGGACAGCGCATAGACGGCGAGCGCCAGGGCCAGCCCGATGTAGAAAACCACCAGCAGCCAGCGTGAGGCGAGGATGATCGATTCGATGGCGAGTTCGAGACGTTTCATGCAGCGGTTCCGGTCAGCTTTCTGAGGTCGACTGGGGTATTTCGATCAGCTTGCCGCAGTTTGCAAGGCAAATTGCGACGCAAAAAAACCCCGCCGGGAGGGCCGGCGGGGTTCAATGCATCCCGCTGGAGTCGGGACGGGGCAGGGAACGCCCAGGCTTGAATCTGGGGAGGGCGGCCGCTCTATTCAATGAGCCGGTTCTAATACCAGTACAATTCTTGCTGAACCGGGATTGCTGTCCGCAGCTCGACCCATCCCGATCTGCCGGGATGGGTCCTTGTTGTCGATCTGATTCCAGAAAGCTGCTCAAGCTATTGGAAAGCAGATCAATTGTTACTCGCCACCGGTGCCACCAGCGAGGTGATGCGACGGATGCCGACACGGCGGTTCTCGCGGTTGGGCGCCGTGGTGTTGACCTTCAGGTATTCCTCGCCATAGCCCTGAGTGGTCAGGTTTTCCGGCGGGATCCCGAAGGCATTGGTCAGCGCTTCGGCGACAGACTCAGCGCGCCGGTCGGACAGAGCAAGGTTTGCTTCCGGCGTGCCAACCGCATCGGTGTGGCCTTCGATCAGGAAGGTTTCGGCCGGGTTCTTCTTCAACAGTTTCTCCATGGCCGTGGCGACGCCTTCCAGTTTCTGCACTTCGGTGTCGGATATCGAGGCCGAGCCGAACTCGAAGTTCAATGTATCGAGGTCGACGCGACGGGCAATGTCGCGCACGCGCGCCGAACGCTTCACTTCGTCGATGGAATAGAGGCGCTGGACCTTCTCCACCGGCGGTTGTTCGAGGAACTCGTAATAATCGTCCGGGCTTTCGACATCTTCCGAATCGAGGATGTACTCGCGGCGCGGGATGGTGAGCCGCATCGGCGGCAGGTCGTCACCGGGATCGCGCCAGTCATTGTCGTCGTCATAGCTGCGCTCGTCGACATAGCTCAGCACATATTCGTGCCCATCCGGCGTGATGCGCGATCGCCTGATGACGTCGCCATTGCGGTTGCGGATGGTGACGATCTGGATGCCATTGTCGCGCTCGACGATTTCCCGAGAGCGATCGCCCGACAGTTCCTCATAGTAAACATTCCTGGCGCCGCGGTGCATGCGCGGAGCGTCATTGCTTTCCACGATCGTCTGGTTGTTGAACTGCAGGATGACGCGGTCGCCGAGTTCCTTGACGACGTCGACGCCTTTCGGACGCCGGCGGTCGCGGACGTTCTCATCGGGTGCACGCTCGACGCGTTTGCCTTTTTCCTCCGTCACCGGGGCGATCTTTTCTGGCTGAATTGCCTGCTGAGCTGACTTGTCGTCGGTGGGCGGCGGTCCCTGGTCGACCGGAGCCGGCTTCGGGGCTTGCGCCTCGGTGCCGCCCTGCGCGGGCTGCTCGCCCGTCTGGCCGCCAGCATTCTGGCCGTTCCCATTTTGGCCGTCGCCATTCTGGCTGTTGCCGCCCTGGTCCTTGCGGTGCTTGCGCCTGGCATCCTTCTGGCTGTCCAGGATGGGTGCTTCGTCGGGGTTGGCCGTGGCTTCGCCTTGCGCCGGCGTCTCACGTTGCGCGGGCTGCTCGGCATTGGCCGGTTGCTCCGCAGGCTGTGGTTCACCGGTCGCAGGCTGCTGTTCGCCCGTCACCGGCTGTTCGCCGACAGTTTTTTTGCCGTGCTTTTTCGCCTGATCCTTCGGCTGTTCACCTTCGGCGGGAGCCGCTTGCTGATCGGCCGGGGGCTGAATCGGCTCGGCCTGCGGCGCGGGCTCTCCGGCAGGCGCAACTTTGACGTCTGGCGCTTTGTCGGCAGGCGCGGCCTCAATCTGCTGATCCTGCTTGCGCTTTTTCTTGCCCGACTTGTTGTCGTTTGCCGGCGCCACCTGTTCGGTGGGCGCTGCCTGCTCGGCAGGCTGCTGGGCCGGCTGTTCAGCGGGCGCCGCTTCGATCTGCTGTTGGTCGCGCTTCTTCTTGCGTGGCTTTAGCGGCTGTTCTTCATTTGCCGGAGCTACCTGTTCGGCCGGTTGTTCAGCCGGTGCTGCCTCGATCTGCTGCTGGTCACGCTTCTTCTTGCGTGGCTTGAGCGGCTGCTCATCGGTCGCCGGCGCTGCCTGGGCGCCGCCCTCATCCGCAGGCGCCGCCTCGATCTGCTGCTGTTGATTGCGCTTCTTTTTGCGCGGCTGCTGTTCCTCGGCGGCAGGTGCGGCCTGTTCGGCCGGGGCCTGCTCGGTCTGCTGCTGATCCCGCTTCTTCCTGCGCGGCTGTTGTTCCTCGGCGGCAGGGGCGGGTTGCTCTGCAGCCGGTGCAGGCTGCTCGGCGGCCGGCGCTGCCTGTTCGGCCTGCTGGCGTTTCTTTTTGCGCGGCAGTTCCTGGTCGGTCTGCTGACCATCTGCAGCAGGGTCGTCCTGGACCAGGATCAGTGGCGCGGCCGTGTGCTGCAAGGGGCCGAAAACGGCGTTGCCCTGCAACGGGGATGCGCCCAACGGCGCGGATGCCATAAGCAGGCCAAGTGCCGTACCTGCCAGTACCCGTGGTTGGCGTTTCATCTTAAATTCTCCTTGTGGGGTCCCATCCCTGCCCAAACTGTCCTTGACCGGATTGGTTCCGGTTTGCAGGCATTACCCGCACCCAAGGACGATTGACCGGCGTTTTGAAGGCAACTTCATGTTTTTCCTATGGTGCGGCCGGAACTTGAAGTCACACAACAGCTTGACCTTGCCGCATGCGGAGGCCACATCTCGACCCATAATGGAAACGCCGTTCTGGAAGACCAAGACGCTGGAAGCGATGACGCCCACCGAGTGGGAATCGCTGTGCGACGGCTGCGGAAAATGCTGCCTGTCTAAACTCGAGGACGAGGATACCGGCGAGATCTACTGGACATCAGTCGGCTGCCGGCTGTTCGATGGGCAAAGCTGCCGCTGTTCGGACTATGCCAACCGGCTGGCGCGCGTGCCGGACTGTGTCGGGCTGACGCCGCAGAATGTGCGCACCATCACGTGGCTGCCGAAAACCTGTGCCTACCGGCTGGTTGCCGAGGGGCACGACCTCTATTGGTGGCACAGGCTGGTGTCGGGAAGTGCCGAGACCGTTCATGATGCCGGCATCTCCATGCGCGGCCGCGTCCGCGCCAGTGAGACCGATCTGGCCGAGCCGGACGATTATTTCGACTATATGCTCGACGACGAGCCCTGAGCATTCTGGAACGGACGTTGCCATAGGGCGTTCCGCGCCATTGGACGTTTTTGACGGTCAGGATCGTTTGCAGCGGTGGAAGGGGCGGTTGCTTTTGACCTGTCGGGCAGATTAACCGAAAATGAACGGCCGGTTCGCGAAGAGTTCAGATTGCAAGGAGCATTCTCCCCCCATCGGTTCGACCAAGACGGGCGCAAGCCCTCAACAAGGAGAGAAGACAATGTTCAACTCATTCAAGACGGCAGCCCTTTCGGGTCTCGTAGCTCTCGGCACCCTTGCCGCAGTGCCCGCCCAGGCGGACTCGATCTATCTCGGCTTCGGCAACAACCATGACCGCCGCGTCGGCGTCTACACCGGCGACGATGAGGACGGCTTTCGCCGTGACCGCAATTGGCGCCGCTGCTCGCCGGACCGCGCCCTCGACAAGGCCGAGCGCATGGGCCTGCACCGCGTCCGCATCGTCGATGTCAATCGCCGCGTGGTGAAGGTCGCCGGCCGCCAGTATGGCGATCGCGTAGTGGTCGTGTTCGCCAATGAGCGCGGCTGCCCGGTTATCTATCGCTAAGAGAACCAGACTGATCTTCTGCGAAGATCAGTCTGGGATACGACCTTCTGCGAAGGTCGATCCGGAGGCATGTTCCTCTGCCAGGATCAGCCTGGAGTACCTGGAGTAGCGGCATGACCCTTCTAGGGTCAGCCAGGAGCCCCTTTCCCTCCGCGGAAAGGTGCGGCTCGAAAAAACCCCGGAGGCCAGTCCTCCGGGGTTTTTCATGTCGGAAATCTGCGGTTCCGGCCGACGGGTTCAGCAGAACCGCGCCCAGCCCGGCGGCCTGCTACTTAAGCTCGAATGTCACTGTTACCTGCACGGCGTAGGCATTCTCGCCGGCCTGCACGGGAACCGCGGCGCCTGCCGCATCGAAGGCCTTTGCATTGATCGGCATCGGCGCCGGCGCAACGTTCTGGTCGGTGATTTCCAGCACCCGGCCTATGCTGACGCCGGCGGCTTCGGCCAGCGTCTTGGCCTTGGCCATGGCATCGGCGACCGCCTTCTTGCGGGCTTCGGTGACGGCAGCTTTCGGATCCTCGTTGGAGAACGAAATGCCTCCGCCCTGATTGACGCCGAGCGACACAGCCTTGTCGAGAATCTCACCTGTTTTGTCGATGTCGCGGATGCGCACCGAGAGTGTGTTGGTCACCTGGTAGGCGACAAGCTCGGCTTCCTGGCTGCCGTCCGGTTTGTTGGTGTAGTTGTAACGCGGGTTGATCTGGATGCCGGCGGTCTGCAGGTCGCGGTCCTTGATCCCTGCCGACTTCATTGCCGCGATCACGGCGGCCATGGCGTCGTTGTTGGCGTCGAGTGCCGCGCGTGCGGTCTTGGCCTCGCGCATGACGCTGAGCGTCAGCAGCGCCAGGTCAGGCGCCACGGTCGACTGGCCTTCACCCGACACGATGATGCGGGGCGGGGGCAGCGAATCGGCAGCGCTTGCCATCGCCGGAAAAGCGATCGCGGCGGCAAGTGCGAGCGGCAAAATATGTCTGGTCATGAAAATCTCCTCGGTGTGCGATCCAGTCGCGCCTGTCGACTAGGGCGCGAATATGGGCTGATTTGGGCGATCTCGGCCAGCCCGTCCGGAAAGCCTTGTGCCGCGCAAGGAAAAACACTAATCCAGCGCGCGTGGGGCCTGTAGCTCAATGGTTAGAGCCGGCGGCTCATAACCGCTTGGTTGGGGGTTCGAGTCCCTCCGGGCCCACCAGTTTATTATATATCAATACCTTACGCCTAATTATTTGAGTTTGAGTTGAGCGTTATCGGGTAAATCTATGGCTTCTGGGCAAAATGGTTTTGGGGCCCGTTCGTCAATTTTCTCCATCTCGTTGATGGCACTGTCACACCTAGCTCAAGCCCCCTGGGTTCGAAATACCCTGCAAGGATGCCTGCGGCAATCGGCGGCAACGACGTGCAATTAGGCGGGTTCTGAACTCGGCCGCAGTCTCAAAATGCGCTTGCCAGTTCGGTTGATCTGTGCGGATCTGGCAGCCAATTCCGACAGAATTCTCTTACCCAGCCCGGACAGGTAAAGGCTGAGGAAATCATGAGAATGGTAATCGGTAATGTCCCCAACCGCATCGTTTTCCATCGGTCGTGCTTTGAAATAGATCTCAATCGCGACCGCGACGGCGCCGTGTACTTGACGCCGGTGCAGCTCAAGGCGTGGTGAGAGCCGCCACCAATCGAAGTCCTCGAGGTCTCCTTTCGGGTGCATGACGCGTTTTTACACACGTGGGCTCGACCCCTACTTGGGTGAAGTGTCGGAAACGCAGCGTACTCCTTTCAACGGGCAAGAATTGCAGCGGAATCGACGCGGGCAACCGAGCGTTCAGATTATGTCAGCCCTGCGCGCCAATTGTTCGCTTGTCATCACGGATTGCAGGTGGTGCCGAATATCCGGCAGCAGCCCGGTGACGCTCCGATTGTGCCGTTGGATGCAAGTGAAAAAAACTACCGGGCAATCAAAGCAGACATTTCTGGACTGTTTGCCGACCGGGGCGGAGTTTGGTGTAACGCTTGAACTTCAGCCAGGACCGAAATGGCCTTACCGTCCGATCCAGATCACGACGCCCGCGAAACACTTCGACTGATCGGTCCCGATCCGCAAAATTGGGTGCCGGATCGGGAGGGCATCGACCACAATGTCTTTGTCGTTGGCGGCGGGCAGACGGGCGCGACCTTCGCCTTCGCGTTGAGGCGGGCCGGCATCGGCAAGGTCACGGTCATCGATGCGGCGCCGGATGAGGGCAAGGCCGGCATCTGGCTCACGCATGCGCGGATGAACCGGCTGCGAACACCAAAGGGCCTGCCGGGACCGGAACTCGGCCTGCCGGGCCTGAGCTTTCAGTCCTGGTACGAAGCGCGCCATGGTGCCGAAGCCTATGCCGGCTTCGACCGCATCGCGCGGACGGATTGGGCGAATTACCTGAAATGGTATCGCGACTTTCTCGGCATTGGCATTCGCTACGGCACGCGTCTCCTTCGCATCGAGCCGGCTGACGGGTATCTTCGCCTCCACCTCGATGCCGGCGGCACGCCATTGATCGAAACGGCGCGGAAGATCATTCTGGCCAATGGCTTTGGCGGCAGCGGCGGTCCAATGATACCGGCGGTGCTCGCTGCTCTGCCCCAGGTCTTTGTCGCACACAGTTCTGCGGCAATCGATTTTGCCTCGCTCAAGGGCAAAGCGGTCGCTGTCGTCGGGTCGGCGGCTTCGGCATTCGATGCGGCGGGAACAGCCCTTGAGGCCGGCGCGCAATCGGTGCGCCTGTTCGCGCGGCGCACCAGTATCGCCAGCGTGCCGATCAACCGCGTGCGGGGTTATCCCGGCGCCTATGACAACTATCCGCGCTTGCCCGATCCGGTGCGCTGGCGCCAGGCACTGCGCTTCCGCGAGGCCGGTTCGACGCCACCGCCCCATGCCGTGGAGCGGGTGGTGCGGCACAAGAATTTCCACCTGCATCTCGGTGCCCCCTGGACGAATGCGGATATCGACGGCGGCAAGGTCGTCACCGACATCGGCGCCGAGACGTTCGCTTTCGACTTCGTCATCGCCGGCACCGGCTATTTCGCCGACCCGACGCGCAAGCCGGAATTTAGCGATTTCGCCGCCTCGATCCGGCTGTGGCGTGACCAATACGCGCCGGCGGAAGGCGAACTGGATGAATTTTTCGGCGCCCATCCCTATCTCGGCCTCGGCCATGAATTCCTCGAGAAAGCGCTGGGGGAGGCGCCGTTCCTGAGGAACATCCACGTCTTCAATCCAGGCGGCTTCGTCAGTTTCGGCCTGCCGATAGGCGATGTTCCGTCGATCAGGCGCGACGTGCCGGCTGTCGTCGCCCGCATCAGCCGCGATCTCTTCCTTGCCGATCTCGACAGCCATGAGAGCCGCATCACCGGCAGCCATCCGGCCGAGTTCGGGGAGGAGGCCTACGCCTCTGCCGTCTGGCGGCCGGCACAGACCATTGCGGCGGAATAGACGCATTCCATGGACAAACGCATGACCTTCAGCCCTGACCTTTCCGACCCGTTCGTCGCCACGGCGGTCGAGCTGCGCACCATCTTCGATCGCGATGCGGTGGCGCGCGACAAGGCCGGTGGACGACCGGTCGAGCAGATCCGCCTGCTCAAGGAAAGTGGACTGCCGTCGGCGCAGATTCCCAAAAACTATGGCGGCAAGGGCGCGCCCTGGCTGTCGGTGCTGCGCGTCGTGCGCGAATTTGCCCGCACCGATGGTTCGCTAGCCCATCTCTACGGCTACCATCATCTGCCGCTCAACGGCGTGTTGTTTCGCGGTACGGACGCGCAGAAGGACCAACTGCTGACACGCTCGGCCCGCGAGAACTGGGTCTGGGGCAATTCCGGCAACGCCATGTCGAAGACCTCTACGGCCAGGCGCAACGGCTCGGGCTGGATCCTGAACGGCTTCCGGCCGTTCTCTTCCGGCTCGCACATCGCCGACTATATCCAGGTGGCATGGGAAGACGGCCAGGACCGCCTGGCAGCTGCGATCCCGGCCGATCGTGAAGGTATCGTCATCGAGGATGACTGGGATGGCGTCGGCCAGCGGCAGACGGGTTCCGGTAAAGTCACGTTCAAGGATGTGCATATCGGTGATGACGAACTGATCGGCTCGCCCGCCGTGCCGCTGACGCCGTTCCAGACGCTGATTTCACTCTTCCAGCAGGCGGTCCTGCTCAACCTCTTCGTCGGCAGCGCGCAAGGAGCGCTGAGCGAAGGCCGCGACTATACGGTCTCGCAATCGCGACCCTGGGTCTATTCCGGCTATGAGAACCACACCGACGATCCGTTCGTTCAGCGCAAATATGGCGATCTCTATATCCGCACGCTGGCTGCCGCCGAACTCGCCGATGTGGCGGCGCGCAGCCTCGATGCCGCCTATGGCAAGGGCGAGGCCTTGACCCTGGAGCAGCGCGGACAGACGGCGATCGACCTTGCCACCGCCAATGTCTATGCCGGGCAAATCGGTCTCGACGCATCGAGCGAGGTCTTCGAGGTGATGGGCGCCCGCTCGGCCACCAAGGCCAATGGCTATGACAGGTTCTGGCGAAATGTGCGCACGCACACGCTGCACAACCCGGCCGAATACAAGAAGCGCACCATCGGCACCTGGTTGCTGACCGGGGAATTCCCGGTCGGCGGGTTGTATCGCTGAGGAGGCGCGGAAAATGGCCAGGCGCAAGGACAAGCTCAAGCTTGGAGCGTTTCTTCTCTTCACCGGCCACCATGTGGCGGCATGGCGCCATCCACAGGCGGCCGAGGGGACCAGCCTCGGCGACTATGTCGAACTGGCCAGGCTCGCGGAAGCGGCCAAATTCGATGCGATCTTCTTTGCCGATGGCGTCGCGGCGCGGCTGAGCAATCTCGAGGCTGCCAGCCGCAAGGCGCATAGCGGCGTCTATCCGTTCGAGCCCATTACGCTGCTGTCGGCGCTGTCGGCGGTGACCACCAACATCGGCCTGATCGCCACGGCTTCGACCAGCTATTCCGATCCCTACAATCTGGCCCGCCAGTTCGCGTCGCTCGACCATCTGAGCGGCGGGCGCGCCGGCTGGAACCTCGTCACCTCGTCCGATCCGGATGCGGCATTCAATTTCGGCCACGATACGCATATCCAGCACGGCGACCGCTACGATCGCGCCGAGGAATTCGCCGATGTCGTGCTTGGCCTGTGGGACAGCTGGGAGGATGATGCCTTCCCGCGCGACAAAGTGAGCGGGCGCTATTTCGACAGGGACAAGCTGCATGTGCTGAACCACAAGGGCCAGCACTTCAGGGTGCGCGGTCCGCTGAACACGCCGCGCACGCCGCAAGGCCATCCGGTCGTCGTCCAGGCGGGCGCGTCCGGCCCCGGTAAGGAGCTGGCGGCGCGCACCGCGGAAGCGATTTTCGCCGCGCAGATCACGCTCGATGAAGCCACCGCCTTCTATGCCGACGTCAAGGGCAGGCTCGGTAAGTACGGCCGTTCAGAGGATGATCTGAAAATCCTGCCAGGCATCTTTCCGGTCGTCGGCCGCAGCGAAGCCGAGGCGCAGGAAAAGTTCGAACAGCTGCAGGATCTCATCCAGCCGGAAGTGGGCCTCGGTCTGGTCTCGGCGCTGGCCGGCGGCTTCGATCTGACCGCCTATCCGCTCGACGGGCCGGTGCCGGAACTGCCGGAGACCAATGCGGGCAAGAGCCGGCAGGCGCTGGTCATCGATCTGGCGCGGCGCGAGAAGCTGACGATCCGGCAGCTCTATTTGCGCATCGCCGGCGCTCGCGGCCACTGGCAGGTGGTCGGCACGCCACAACAGATCGCCGACACGATCGAAGAGCGCTTTGAGAATTACGGCGCCGACGGCTTCAACATCATGGCGCCGATCATGCCCGGCGGCTTGAAGGATTTCATCGAGTTGGTGGTGCCGGAACTGCGCCGCCGTGGCCTGTTCCGTCGGGAGTATGAGGGCAGGACCTTGCGCGACAATCTCGGCCTGAAGCGGCCGGCAAACCGTTTTTCGCGGCATGCCGCTGCGGCGGCGGAATAGGAATGAGCCGATGGCGCGAGACACGCTCTTTCTCATCCAGCCGGGTTTCGCCGACCCAAAGCATCCGGGCCAGACCTTCGTCTGCCCCTATTCCAACAAGGTCGAAGGGCTGCTCGCAGCCTTTCCCGATCTTGCCGCCAGGCTGGACGTCGAGCGCGTGCCGTTCGCAAGGCCGAGGGGTAAGGTGATCGATACGCTCGGCGAACGCCACCAGTCGCTGCCGGTGCTGGTCGTCGGCGGTGATCCGCCAGCCGACCTACCGACCGCGAAGGGCAAGGTCTTTGCCGACGACACAAGGCGCATTCTTGCGCTGCTTGCCGAGCGCCACGGCTTCCCGCATCTGCATGAGTGACCTGATGAGCTTCGATCCCGATACCTCCAATCCATGGGTCGCCAAGGCGGTCGAGCTGCGCGACATCTTTGCCCGCGACGCGGTCGAGCGCGACCAGCTTGGCGGCAGGCCCGTTGAACAGATCCGCCTGCTCAAGGAGAGCGGCCTGCTCAGTATCGTCATTCCCAAGGAATTCGGCGGCGCCGGCGAACCCTATTCGACGGCGCTGAAGATCGGCCGCGAGTTCGCCAAGGTCGACGGCTCGATCGGCCACATCTACGGCTACCATTTCAGCGCGCTGATCGCCGCAAGGCTCAATTCGGACGAACCGCGCTCAGCCGATCTGCTGCGGCGTTCGGCTGCGGGCGACTGGTTCTGGGGCAACACCGGCAACAGCTTTTCCAAGACGCTGTTCGGCCGCAAGGATGGCGAGTGGACGATCGTCAGCGGCTTCAAGCCCTTCGCCTCCGGCTCGCATGTCGCCGACTATCTTTCGACCTCCTGGGAAGACGAGGTCAGCGGCGAGCGGAAGTTCGCGGCCATCCCCGCGGATCGTGAGGGCATCACCATTCTCGACGACTGGGATGGCATCGGCCAGACGCAGACCGGCAGTGGCAAGGTCGCCTACAAGGATGTTAGGGTCCATGACAACGAACTGGTGCGCGGCTGGGTGGACGCGTCGCTGCCGATCCGCACCATCGGCCCGCTGCAGCAGCAAAGCGTGCTGCTCAATGTCTTCATCGGCACCGCCCAGGGCGCACTGCTAGCGGCACGCGACTACACGCTCAACAGCTCGCGACCGTGGATGTATTCCGGCGTCGAGCGCCACATCGACGATCCATGGATCAAGCGGCAGTATGGCGAGCTTTTGGTCAAAACGCGCGCGGCAACAGTGCTGGCTGATCGCGCTGCGGCGGCGATCGATCATGCGATCGCGCGCGGCAAGGCATTGACCGAGCAAGAGCGCGGGGAAGCGGCGGTTGCAGTTGCCGCGGCCAACGTGCTGGCCGGCAATGTCGCGCTCGAAGTCACCACCGAGATCTTCGAGGTGATGGGCGCGCGCTCGGCGGTGCGCAAATACGGCTTCGACCGTTTCTGGCGCAATGCGCGCATCCACACCTTGCACAACCCCGCCGAATACAAGGCCCGCACCGTCGGCACCTGGTATCTGACCGGCGCCTATCCCGAGCCCGGCGTCTTTCGATGAGCGGCCGGCAGCTCCACCTCAATGTCAACATCCTGCACGCCGGCTTCTCGCCGGCGGCATGGCGGATGGACGGGGTCGACCCCTATGCCGCCTTCACCGTCGACCACTATGTGCAGGTGGCGAAGATCGCCGAGCGCGCCAAGCTCGACGCTATATTCCTTGCCGATCAGGCGGCAATTTCGGATCGCATCGACTATCGGCCGATTACATCGCTGGAACCGACCATCGTGCTGGCGACGATAGCCGCCGCGACCGAGCGCATCGGCCTGATTGCGACGGCATCGACCAGCTTCAACGAGCCCTACAACATCGCCCGTCGTTTCGCGACGCTCGACCATGTCAGCGGCGGGCGCATCGGCTGGAACATCGTGACCACGGCCGATCCCGCCTCGGCCCGCAATTTCGGCCTGACCGGCGCGATAGATCATGGCCGGCGCTACGAGCGGGCCGCCGAATTCACCGAAATCGTCAAGGCGCTGTGGGACAGCTGGGAGGACGATGCCTTCATCGGCGACGTCGCCAGTGGGCGCTTCGTCGATGCCGCCAAGGTTCACGCCATCGAGCACGAGGGCGCGCATTTTTCGGTGCATGGGCCGCACAATGTGCCGCGCTCGCCGCAAGGGCATCCGGTGGTCATCCAGGCCGGCGGTTCCGATGACGGCAAGGAGCTCGCCGCGCGCCACGCCGAAGCGGTGTTTTCCGCGTCGCAATCGTTCGAGGAGGCGCTCGCCTACGCAAAGGAGCTGAAGGCCCGGGCTGTCGCCTATGGCAGAAGCGGCGGCGTGCCGCTCAACCTCGCCGGTCTGGCCACCATCATCGGCAGCACCGAGGCGGAAGCGGAGCGGCGGCAGGAAGAACTGTGGGACCGCATCCCGCTCGACTACAGCCTGACGCGGCTGTCGGGCGTGCTCGGCATCGACCGCGAGCGGCTGAGGCTCGACGAGAAGCTGCCTGACGTCATCCCGCTGCCGCCCAACGGCGGCCACACCTTCTTCAAGGCCACGCTGGCACTTGCCCGCAACAACGATTTCACCGTTCGCCAACTGATCCGGGCGCTCAACGGCAGTACCGGCCACCGCACCGTTGTCGGCACGCCGGAGCAGATCGCCGACGATATCGAAAGATGGTTTGTCGCCGGCGCCGCCGATGGCTTCAACCTGATGCCTGACGTGCTGCCGACCGGGCTGGAAGTCTTTGTCGATACGGTCGTGCCGATCCTGCGCCGGCGCGGCCTGTTTCGCAGCGACTATGAAGGGCGCACGCTGCGCGACCATCTCGGCCTTATCAGGCCTGAAAGCCGTTTCGCGCCGCAGCCGCACAAGGCGTCAGGGTTGCTCGGGGCCACCCATTGAACGATCATCAAACGATAACGGCGCGGAAGGTACCGCCATTGACCTCCACGCCCGACAAAAATACAGGCCCGACAATGAGCGCTGATCCCGAATTTCTCTGGTACATCCCGAACCAGGTCGATCCCGGTCACCGCGGCGAGCCGGCCGTCGAGGACCACAACAGCCTGGACACGCTGACCAGCCACGCAAAGGCGCTTGAGGAACACGGCTGGAAGGGCGCGCTGATCGGTACCGGCTGGGGCCGGCCCGACACGTTTACCGTCGCCGCCGCGCTCGCCGCGCGGACCACCTCCTTCGAGCCGCTCATCGCGATCCGCCCGGGTTACTGGCGGCCAGCGCACTTCGCATCCGCGGTCGCCACGCTCGACCAGCTGACCCGCGGTCGCGTGCGTATCAACATAGTGTCGGGCAAGGACAACCTCGCTGCCTATGGCGACAGCGAAGGCGAGCAGAACCATCGCTATGCCCGCACCAGAGAGTTCATGCGGCTGGTTCGCAGACTTTGGACCGAAGAGAACGTCACCTTTGCCGGCGAGCACTTCAAGGTCACCGGGTCTACCGTCATGCCCCGCATCCCTGTCCGTGGAAACCGTCGCCATCCCAGGCTCTATTTCGGCGGCGCGTCGGAGGCGGCCGAGCGCGTCTCGGCCAGCGAGGCCGATGTCCAGCTGTTGTGGGGCGAGCCGCTCGACGGCGTCCGGGAGCGGATCGAGCGGCTCAAGGCCTTGAGCCGGGAACTTGACCGGGACCTCCCACCTCTACAATTCGGGTTTCGGGTCACCACGCTGGTCCGCGACACCACCGGGCAGGCCTGGACGGACGCCGAGGCGAAGGTCGCCGAAATGGCAAAGGGCCAGGGCGCCGGCTGGAATGATCATGGTCGGGCGGTAGCGGTAGGCCAGCAGCGTCTGCTCGATCTGCACACGCGCGGCGAGGTGCTGGACGACAATCTCTACACTGCGCCGGGCAAATATGGCGGCGGCGGCGCCGGCACCACCTGGCTGGTCGGCTCGGCCGCCGACGTGGCCAGTTCGCTCGGCAAGTACCGGGATCTGGGCATCACGCATTTCGTGCTCTCGGACACGCCGTATCTTTCCGAGATCAAGCGGCAAGGCGACCAGTTGCTCCCGCTATTGCGCAATAGGGTCCAAGCCGCGTTTGTTGAATGACGTGGGGTTGTCAGAACACCGAACGAGCCAGATCGCCAAATAGGGACGACAATGCCACAGCCGGCCGCTTTCAGCATCCGCCCTTCCGACGCCGACCTGCGCGGTGAAGCAGCACTAAGGCGGCGTTACCGGGCGCCGCAAGAGGCGAACACTGCAAACTGGAACGAAGCCCTCGAGGCGATCCTTTCACATCGCTCGGTCCGCAACTATCTCGCCAGGCCTCTGCCCGAAGGGACGCTCGAACTGATCATCGCTGCCGCCCAGTCGGCGCCGACCTCGTCCAATCTGCAGGCGTGGAGCGTCATCGCCGTCGAGGATCCGGCGCGCAAGGCGCGGCTTGCCGGACTGGCGGCGGTCAATCGCCATATCGAGCAGGCGCCGTTGCTGCTGGTTTGGCTGGCCGACCTGTCACGGCTGCGCGCCATTGCCGAGGCAAACAGCCGGGCGGGCGAGGGGCTCGATTATCAGGAGAGTTTTCTGCTGGCCGTGATCGACGCAGCACTTGCCGCGCAGAATGCCGTGGTGGCAATCGATGCGCTCGGGCTCGGCTCCTGCTACATCGGCGCCATGCGCAATCATCCTGAGGCCGTGGCGCAAGAGCTCGGCCTGCCGCCGGAAGCCGTGGCGGTGTTCGGCCTGACCGTTGGCTGTCCCGATCTCCTGGCTGCGACCGACATCAAGCCCAGACTGCCGCAGCGTGTTGTGCTGCATCGCGAGCGCTATCAGTCAGGCTTCGATCAGGACGATCTCGCAGCGTACAACCTGACGCTTCGCACCTTTCAGCAAGAGCAGTCGATGCCCGTTGTCGACTGGACCGAACTGATGTCGAACCGCATCGGCAGCACTGCGGCGCTGAAAGGCCGTGATCGCCTGGGTGATGCGCTCAAGGCGCTGGGCTTCAAGCTTAAATAGCCAAGGCTTTTCGGCGGCAACGATGGCGATGCGCGCCGGCAGTGCTGCCGGCGGTGTGAAGTCGAGTGCGCCAACCCTTCGCGCCTCAGCCTTCAGCCAGCCATGGAAGCGCTCGACGGTCGCGAGCTTCGCCTTGTGTGGCGTCGTCGCGAAGTAATAGGAAAACTCGACCGGCTGCGGCGAGCCGAAAGGGCTGACCAGCCGCCCTGCCGCAAGGTCAGGCTCGGCCAGTCGGAATTTGCCGAGACCGATGCCCTTGCCGGCAACCGCGGCGTCGAGTACCAGCGAGGACTGGCTAAGCCGTATGCCGCCGTCGACAAGGCGGCCGGACAGGCCGTTGGATCGCAGCCAGCCCTTCCAGTCGGGGCAACTTGGATCGCGCTCCGGCCCGTCCTCATGCAGGATCGGCGCGTTACGCAGCCCTTCCGGTCCACGGAAGAGGCCGTGCGTGCGGGCAAATTCGGGGCTGCAGACAGGCAGCACCGCTTCCGAGAACAGCCGTTCCGTGATGAGGCCGCTATAGGCGCCCGAGCCGTAGCGGATGACACAGTCGATATCTTCGCTGGCAAAGTCGGCAAGCCTTGTCGATGCATCGACCAGTACTTCGAGTCCGGGCACCGCCTCACGCAGCGCGTCGAGGCGCGGGATCAGCCATTTGCTGGCGAAGGAGGGCGCGACCGACACCTTGATCGGCGCATCCTCCTCGTCGCCGGAAATACGCGCGACCGATTCGACAACGACGTCGAAAGCCTCGGTGAGCCCGGGCATCAGCGCCTGACCGGCCGAGGTCAGCAAAAGCTCGCCCCGGTTGCGCTGGAACAGCGGTTGCCCCAGGTGATCCTCCAGCAGGCGGATCTGCTGGCCGATGGCGGCGGGCGTGACATGGAGTTCTTCCGCCGCTCGCGTAAAGCTCAGGTGGCGGGCGGTTGCGACAAAGGCGCGAAGCGAGGTCAGCGGCGGAAGTCTCGCCAGCGTCGGTCGTAGCTTCCTCGGTTTGGCGCGAATGAGATCAACCATGAGGCGCATTCAACACGTTCGGACCCGGCGCGACGAGGGCGGGCTTTGCGCCAAAGCGCGCGGCGGAAAATTTCGTTTGCCGCAGCGTCGCGCCAGCGGGAACGGAAATCTAAAAAATTGTAATGTCTACTATTCTTGTAGAAATAAGACGGGCAGCACCGATTTGGGTGTCGGTCTGCTTCGCAGGCCTGGAATGAACCAGTCGTGCAAAGCGGCGCTTTCGGCCGACGATAGAAAATCATTCTTCCGGTTTTGCGCGACGGCAGGGATCATTGCGTCGAGGCGCCGGAGTGCGTTCGGCCGCCGGATGCAATCCGTTTTCCGGAGCCCAAGACCATGTCTGTCAATCGTCGTCATTTCAACCAGCTCTTGCTGCTTGGGGGTGCGAGTTTCGCATTGCCCGGCCTTTCCTTTGCAGCCGAAGGCACGCCCGTTCAGGGCGGCACGCTCAACTGGGCCTACTATCCCGATCCGACGTCGCTGATCGCCATCAACACCTCGTCGGGCACCGGCCAGGCGATCGGCCCCAAGGTGAATGAAGGCCTGCTTGATTTCGCCTACGACCTCACCCCGAAACCGCTGCTGGCCACGGAGTGGTCGATCAGCGATGACGGCCTGCGCTACACCTTCAAGCTGCGCCAGGGTGTCAAGTGGCATGACAGCAAGGACTTCACCTCGGAAGATGTTGCCTTCACCATCTTCCGGCTGAAGGAGGCGCATCCGCGCGGCCGCATCACCTACCAGAACGTGACAGCGGTCGAGACGCCCGATCCGCACACCGCCATTGTCGTGCTTTCGAAGCCGGCGCCCTATCTGATCACGGCGCTGAGCAGTTCGGAATCACCGATCGTGCCGAAGCATGTCTACGAAACGTTCAAGCCGGCAGAACAGCCCAAGCTGGAACAGACGATCGGCACCGGCCCCTTCGTTCTCAAGGAATGGGTGCCCGGCAGCCATCTGATCTTCGATCGCAATCCGAACTATTGGGATGCGCCAAGGCCTTACCTCGACCGCGTCGTGCTGCATGTCATTCTCGACCCGGCGGCACGCTCGGCGGCTCTTGAAACCGGCGAGATCGATATCGGCGCCAATCCCGTGCCGCTGGCCGATATCGAGCGGCTGAAGGCCAACCCCGCTTTGGTCGTCGACACCAACACCTATGCCTATTCCGGCCCGCAGCAGCAATTGTTCTTCAACTACGAGAACGAAATCCTGACCAAGCGCGACGTGCGTCTGGCCATCGCCCACGCGATCGACCTGCAGAAGCTGGTCGACATTGCGCTCTATGGCTATGCGCAGGTATCGCCAAGTCCCATCAGCACGGCACTGCCCAAATGGTATGACCCCAGCATCAAGGCGCGCGAACCCGACCCCAAACTGGCGGAGAAACTGCTCGACGATGCCGGCCATCCGCGCGGCGCCGACGGCACGCGCTTTAAGCTCCGGCTCGCCTACAACGCGTTCCTGCCGGCGTCCTATGCCGATTTCATCAGGCAGTCGCTGGCAGTGGTCGGCATCGACGCCGAGATCCTGAAGCTCGATCTGTCGACGTTCCTGAAGACCGTCTACACCGACCGCGCCTGGGACCTGGTGGTTGAGTCGCTGTCGAACACCTTTGATCCGACGCTCGGCGTCCAGCGCGCCTACTGGTCGAAGAATTTCAAGATCGGCCTCGTCTTCTCCAACGCCAGCCACTATGCGAACCCCGAGGTCGACCAGATCCTCGAAGCCGCCGCAATCGAGCCCGACGAAACGAAACGGCGCGAGCTCTGGTACAAGTTCCAGCACATCATCCATGACGACGTGGTGTCGGTCGACCTCGTTGCGGCCGGTGCCCAGATTGTTGCCAACAAGAAGGTCAGGGATTTCGCACCCGGAGCGCAAGGCATCAACAACAGCTTCGCGCAGATCTGGCTCGCGCCAAACGCATAGGCGCTCGGATTGCCTTGCCTTGGATCGGTGCGTGAAACCACCGATCCCGACTTTTCCCCATAAAGACAAATCGCGCAAACGCGGAGTACCGACCATGACCATCAACCGACGCCTGTTCAATCAGTTCCTGCTGCTGGCCGGCGCGAGTACCGCCCTTCCTGCCGGGGCCTTTGCCGAAGACGCCAAGCCGGTGGCGGGCGGCACGCTCAATTTCGTCTACTATCCCGAGCCCAACCAGATCGTTTCCATCAACACCAGCGCCGGTGGACCGGCCACCATCGGGCCGAAGATTTTCGACGGCCTGCTCGCCTACGACTACGACCTCAATCCAAGGCCGCAACTGGCCACCGAATGGTCGATCAGCGATGACGGGCTCGAATATGTCTTCAAGCTGCGGCCGGGGGTGAAATTCAGCGACGGCCATGATTTGACATCGCAAGACGTGGCCTTTTCGATCTCGCGACTGCGTGAAGCGCATCCGCGTGGACGCATCACCTTCCAGAACGTCACCGACATCGACACGTCGGATCCGCATGTGGTGAAGATCAAACTGTCTAAGCCGTCCGCCGCGCTGATCTCGGGGCTGGCCGCGACGGAGTCGCCTGTCGTGCCCAAGCACATCTACGAGAAGCTGAAGCCGGCGGACGATCCGTCCTTTGAGCAGATCATCGGCAGCGGACCGTTCGTGCTCAAGGAATGGGTCAAGGGCAGCCACATCATCGTCGAGAAGAACCCGACCTATTGGGATGCGCCAAAACCCTATCTCGACCGGATCATCTTCCGCTTCATCACCGATCCCGGCGCGCGCGCCGCGGCACTCGAGACGGGTGAAGTCGACATCGGCCCGAACCCGGTGGCGTTTGCCGATCTGGAGCGGTTCAAGGCGCTGCCGCAATTCGTCGTCGATAGCACCGTCTTTGCCTATAGCGGCCCGCTGCACCAGCTGATCATCAACCTGGAAAACCCGATCCTGAAGGAGAAGAAGGTCCGTCAGGCAATCGCGCATGCCATCGATCTTGATGCGATCAATGCCATCGTGTTCTACGGCTATGGCCAAGTGTCGCCGACACCGATCAGCGTCGTCAACAAGAAGTATTTCGATCCCGATGTGAAGGCGGCGACCGTCGATACGGCGCTGTCGGAAAAACTGCTCGACGAGGCCGGTTTCAAGCGCGACGCGGACGGTATCCGCTTCAAGCTCAGGCTCACCAACAACCCCTACAACCCATGGGGCTATGCTGACTTCCTCAAACAGGCGCTAGCCAAGATCGGCATCGACGCCGAGATCCAGAAGTTCGACTTCGGCACCTATGTCAAAACCATCTACACCGATCGCACCTGGGACCTGTCGACGGAATCCTGCGGCAACATCTTTGACCCCAGCGCCGGCGCGCAACGGCTCTACTGGTCGAAGAACATCAAGATCGGACTGCCATTCTCCAACGGCGCGCACTACGAGAACCCTGAGGTCGACCAGCTGCTGGAGGCCGCATCGGTGGAGCTTGACGAGGCCAAGCGCAAGCAGCTGTTCTTCAGGTTCCAGGAGATCATCGCCGACGAGTTGCCGATCATCAATCTGATCGCACCGCCGACCATCATCATTGCCCGCAAGACCGTCAAGAATTACGCGCCGGGTGCTGAAGGCCTGTCGGCCAGTTTCGCAGACGCATATATCGATCCGAACGCCTGAACCCGGCGGACATCAGCAAGAAAAGGGGCCGCGTCTCGACGCGGCCCTTTTCGTTTCTATTGTCCTGAGGTGCAGAACGGTCAGGCCAGAGCACGCAGCCTTGGGCTGGCGCCGACCAGAAGGCCGGCAAGGGCCATGGCTTGCGCCAGCTGTTCGCCGATGGAACTCGATTCCCAGGCGACGCCGCGCAGCGGATGGCCGATGGCAAACAGATTGCCGTGGGTCCTGCCGTTGCCGGAAATCACCTGGCCGTCATGCGTGGCGTCGATGCCGAAGCCGGTCGCATGCGGCCTGACGATGCCGTTCTCCAGCAGGCTCTGGACAAACGGATCGGCGATCCGCCGCCAGTCATGCTCCTGATGGCCCCGGCAGTTGACGACACCGTCGAAACGCAGCCGTTCGACCGCGCCGCTATCGCGCCAGCGGATCTCGGCGACAATGCCGCCGGCTCGCGGATGCAGTGCCAGCACCCGTCCGGCGCCGCCCGCCCAACGGCCTTGGCTTTGCGCCAGTGCGACGCGCTCAAAGCTCGGCGGCGCCGCTCGATGCGCGGTGACGTCCCAGAAAGCGCGCAGATGGCGTGCGAACTTCAGGCGCTCCTTGTCGGTGGCGCCTTGCCACAGAGCCAGGATCCACGGCCGGATCGTCAAAGGCAGCCCTTGCCAGTCCAGCCCGGCGGCCTCGATGGCCCGGCGTTCGGCCTTTACCAAGGCAAGAAGCGCCCTCGTGGTTTTCGGCAGCGGCCGCCCGGCAAGAAAATCGCGCCACGCTTCGGTATTGCGCCGAGGCTCGACGATCTGTCCGCGCCGCGACACGACGCGATAGCTGCCCTTGAAGCCGCGCGCCTCCATGCTGGCGACGACGTCGACCATGCTGAGACTCGAGCCGATCAGCAGCAATTGCCTGCTGCCGGCAAGCCGGTCGAGCGCCGCCAGATTCCAGGGGTTGGCGACATAGCGGGGATCGCCGACGATGGCTGCTTCGGTGGCCGACGGCTCGCTCTGAAAAACACCTGTCGCCAGCACGGCCTCATCGGCCAGCAATTGCTGGCCGTCGCTGGTGCCGACGCAGACTCCGGACGGACCGGTCAGCATGTCGACGGCGGATGCCTTGATGTGGCGCAGCAAGGAACGCGGATCTGCTTCTCTGACGGCTCTGGTCAACTCCGACTGGACATAGCTGCCGAACAGCCAGCGCGGCGGGCTGGAGTCAGGCACATCCGCGGGCGGTGTCCAGCCATGCTTGGGCCCATTCGCCAGGAGCCAGCGGACGAGGTGATCTGGGTCGTCCGGGTGCAGCGAGAAGATGCGCGCCGCGCCGTTGACGAGGTGTTGTGGATCGACGGTGCTGTAGGCGACGCCGCGGCCGAGCTCTGCCCGTCGCTCGATGATGGTGATTGCCAGCGGTTCGGTCGAACGGTCGAGCAGCTTGATCGCGGCAACCGCGCCGGCAAAGCCGCCGCCAATGATGATGATTGAACGAGGGGTCGAACGCGGTGGGGAGGAAGGGGTATGAAACATCAAGGACCTTTGCGACACCGACGGTGCGTGGCTCTAGCCCATCGCTCCCGCGCCGGCCATCGTGCTTTCCCTTAACCCGATGTCAAAAAAGAATAATTGCCAGCTGGCGAAAGGCATTCTTTCGCTCAGTGGGTTTGGCAGGCGCTAGATAGGAACGCCCTTTTGCGATCAACCTGAAAGCCGCTGATGACTGAAGATCGAAAGATAAGGCTTGGCGCTTTCGTCCGCGGACCGGGCCATCATGTCGCTGCCTGGCGCCATCCCGATGTGCCGGCCAATCCGGGCCTGAGTTTTCAGCACTACGCGGACGCCGCGCGCACCGCAGAGCGCGGCCTGTTCGACATGGTGTTTCTTGCCGACAGCCTCAGCGCGCGCAATGGCGAGCAGCCGATCGAGACTTTCGAACGCACCGGCCATGTCGTGCATTTCGAGCCGCTGACGCTGTTGTAGGCGCTCTCGACCATCACGCGGAGGATTGGGCTGGTGGCAACCGCCTCGACCACCTATTGGGAGCCGTTCCACCTGGCGCGGCTGTTTGCCTCGATCGACCATCTGAGCGGCGGCAGGACAGGCTGGAACGTCGTCACCTCGGCCGACGCTCCGGCGGCGGCGAATTTCAGCCGCGACCAGCATCCCGTCCATGCCGACCGCTACGACCGCGCCGAGGAGTTCGTCGCCGTGGCGCAGAAGCTGTGGGACAGCTGGGACGACGATGCCTTCGTCGCCGACAAGGTTTCGGGGATCACCATCGACCGGCATGGCATCCATGCGCCTGACCATGTCGGCCGGCATTTCCGCGTCAAAGGCCCGCTCAACGTCGCCCGCCCGCCGCAGGGCCACCCCGTCATCGTCCAGGCCGGTTCGTCCGATGCTGGCCAGCATTTGGCGGCGCGCACGGCGGAGGTGGTCTTCACCGCTCATCCGACCATCGATTCGGCGCGCGGTTTCTACAGCGAGCTGAAGGGCCGGCTGGGGTCGTTCGGCCGCTCCGCCGACAGCTTGAAGATCATGCCCGGCGTCTTCCCGGTCGTTGCGCCGACGCGCGCGGAAGCCGAAGACAAGTTCGACGCGATCCAACGGCTGGTCGATCCGGTGGTCGGCGTGGCGCTGGTTTCCGGACTGCTCGGTGGCGTCGATCTTTCCGGCCATCCGCTCGACGGGCCGTTGCCGGAACTCGGCAGTTCCGATGCGGTGAAGAGCCGCCTGAAAGTCGTTTCCGAATTGGCCGCGAGCCGGAACCTGACGATCCGGCAATTATATCTCGCCATTGCCGGCGCGCGCGGCCATTTCCAGATCGTCGGCACGCCAAAAGATGTCGCCGACATGATGGAAGAGTGGTTCACCGGCGGTGCGGCGGACGGCTTCAACGTCATGCCGCCGATCCTGCCGACGGGCCTCACCGATTTCGTCGATCTCGTCATCCCGGAGTTGCAGCGGCGCGGCCTGTTCCGCACCGCTTACGAAGGCAGCACGCTGCGCGAGAATCTCGGCCTTGCGCGTCCGGTCCGTGGCGTTGCCGAACATCAGAAGAGGAAGGCCTCGTGAGCGCGAGCACGATCGATTCGAAAATGTTTCGCCAATGGCTGGCCGATGGCGAGGAACTGGCGGTGCTGGATATCCGGGACAGAGCGGCAGTCGGATACGCGTCGCCGCTGTTTGCCACCAATCTGCCGGCGGATCACGTCGAAGCGGAGATCGACCGCTTCATCCCGCGCAAATCGGTGCGCACCGTGCTGGCCGATGACGGCAGCTGCGTTGCCGAGCAACTGTCGAACGGTTGACCGGGCATGGTCGCAGCCAGCTTTTCGCACTGGCCGGTGGAATTCCGGAATGGACGAAAGGCGGTTTGGAAGGCTTGCCGACCTTCGGCACGCCGGGCGTCGATTTTTCGCTGGCGATCCGAGACGCGAAGGGAACGCCGGTCATCACCGTTGATGAACTAGTGGCACTCAAGGGCCAGGGCGCCGACGTGATCGTCCTCGACAGCCCGGACGGTGGCGGAGTTCGACAAGGACCATGTGCCGGGCGCCATCAGCGTGCCGGGTGCCGAACTGGTGCTGCGTTTCGCCGATCTGGGGCCGTCGCCGGACACGCGGGTGATCGTCTCCTGTGCCGGCTTGCCGCGCGCCATCATCGGCGCACAGACGCTGATCGACGCCGGCGTGTCCAACAAGGTTGCTTATCTGCACGACGGCACCAAGGCATGGCGCGAAGCGGGCCGCTCGAAATCGGCAGGACTGCTGCTTATGGTCCAGCCAGCGAGGACGCGAAGCGCTTCGCCGGAGAACACATCGCAAGACTTGCCGAAGGCGACAGCTTTCCGCGCATTTATGCCGCGACCGCGGCGGCATGGCGAAGGACGACAAGCGGACGACCTACCTGCTCGACGTGCGCACGCCGGAGGAGTTCGCCGAAGCGCATATTCCGGGCTCGATCGCGTCGGAGGGCGGGCAGTTGCTCGGCGTCGCCTACCGAACCATCGCCGTGCGCGGCGCTCGTGTCGTGCTCATCGACGACCTGCTCGGCGTCCGCGCCGCGACGACGGCGCACTGGCTGCAACGCCGCGGTTTCGAGATCGCCATCCTGTTGCATGACTTCCAGTCGGCCAGCCTGGACGCGGCGTAGAGGAAGAACTGTCGAGTGATTTTGGAGGCCGCTATTCGGCGGCTTCCTTTTGACGGCGGCGGCCTGAGAGGACATTCTTCTGCATCGCCGTCAGCGAAGACCGCACCGCATTGGCGCCGTGTTCCAGCATCCTCGCCTCATAGTCCGACAACGCTTCGAGGAGTGGTTTGTCGCCGCGTCTGGCGGCCACCAGTTCCGGCACCAGCAGCCCGGCATCATAGATCGCGGTGTTGCCGCCGAGCGCACGGAAATAGGTCATGGCATGGATGGCGTCCCCGAGCAGCGTCACCCGTTTCGTCGGCCACGGATCGACAGGCTCCGAGCTGTGGACATGCAACAGCGCCACCGTCGACGGGTCGGTGTAGCGAATGAGGTTGAGGATGTCCTTGTGCCAGTGGCCGATCTTCGAGATCAGCAAGTCGAGCAGTTCGGCGCCGGAGAGCCTTGCCAGCGCATCGTCCGTGGCGAGCTCATCCTTTTCATACGCGGTGTTCCACCAGACATAGCTGGTGGTGTTGTTGAAATGGAAACCGGCAACGTCCTTGTGGGTGTCGTCGTCCAGCCCGATCAGCCCATATCTACGATAGGCCTCGACATTGACGCGATGGCTGGTGACCATCAGCCCGTGACCTTCCGACGGCCCGATGCCGGCATTGTAGTCGAGCAGCAGCGGGGAGATCTGGTGAAGGGCTGCGGCATGCAGCGTCATCTTGCCGGCCAAGCGCCTGACGCCGGTGTCGAAGCTTCGCGCATGCGGCACCAACTGCTGGCGCACGCGCGAGCGGGCGCCGTCGGCTCCAACCAGCACATCGGCGTGAATTGCCGAGCCATCCTCGAAATGCGCCGTTACCGAGCCGTCCGGCTGCTCTTCGTAGCGTGAAAAGACCTTGCCGTAGCGCACGATGCCGTCGAGGCCAGACAGCAGCACCTGGCGCAGCGTGATGCGGCTCACCGATTTTTCGATGTGGGTATCGTCGATCTCGCCCTGCGCATTGCCGCCACCCCAGGCATCCTCGCCCAAGGTTTCGAAATTCTCGTCGAGCAGGATGTTGCGGTCCGGCGCCTGGCCGAGCGTGGCGACAAAGGCTTCGTAGAGTTCCGGCGGCAGATTGGCGATCAGCGAATCGATGCCGCGCTGGCGGATGCGCAGGCGGAAACCCTGGACATAGTCGGTGCGGGCGCGATCCTTCTCGAAGACGGCGACGCCGATGCCGTTCTTCTTCAGGCCCTGCGCCAGTGTCAGGCCGCCAGGGCCTCCACCGACGATGGCGACTTCGACATGTTCGGATGCCATGACGCCGCTCACCCGACCGCCTTGAGCCTGGGTTTGACAGCAACAGCCGGCGGCTCGGCTACCTGAGGGGCAGCGTGGCGGCTGAGCGCCGCTTTGGCGGCGATCGTGCGGATCATGTGGTTCTGTGGTGCATGCGAGCGCGCGGTCAGCGTATCGCGATGGTGGCGCTCGAGCTGGAAGTCTCTGTTGAGGCCGGGATTGCCGGCAAGCTCCAGCGCCAGCGAGGTGACGGCAACGGCATTGTCGATGACGACATGCCTGACCGTCATGCCGTCGGTGCCGACCGGTCGGCCGGCATCGACATCTTCGGCGAGCGAACGCAGCAGCCGCGTGCTGGTCGCAAGCCGAACCTCGATGTCGCCCAGCCCCGCCTGGATGTGCGGCACCGTCGATAGCGGCGCGCCGAGGCTCGCCGGCGCGTGCGTGGTGACGAAGGAGGCCAGCCGGTCACGGGCCGCGCGGGCCGCACCATGGTAGACAGCGCCGATCAGCGAAAAGAAGAACGCTGTCGGCCCTTCTTCACGTCTCAGCGGTTCAGACGCCGGCTGTGCCTCGGTAATGTCTTCGGCAGGCACCACGACATTGTCGAGGATGACATCGTCGCTGGCGGTGGCCCGCATGCCGGCGGCATTCCATGTCTTTTCGACGCGCAATCCCGGCGCATTGGTCGGCACCAGGAACGAGGCGAGGCGCGGTTGCGGCTCGTCGGTCAGCGCCAGCAAGTTCACCCATTTCAGAATGGGAATGCCGGTGACGTAATTCTTGTGGCCGGATATCCGCCAGACATTGCCGTCGCGCCGGGCAATGGTTTCGGGCGGCTTGCCATGAGCGGGCGAGCCGATCCCCGGCTCGGCCTGCGCGGCGTTGATCAAAGCAGGGCCGAGGCGGCCGGCCTCGACAATCCGCTGCACCAGATGGCGCGGCCATTTGCCGGATTTCCGCAGCGCGTACTGGCTGTTGTAATGCATGGCCAGCACCAGCGCCGTCGACGGCTCGCCACGGCCGATCTCGGCGATCACTGCCTGGGCTTCCATCAGCCCGCCACCGAGGCCCCCATGCTCGCGCGCCGTCACCAGGCCAAGCAGCCCGGCCTGGTGAAGCCGGTCGAAATTGGCGAACGGAAAATCCCCGGTCGCGTCGTGATGCGCGGCGGTCAGCGCGAAGTCGTTGGCAAGGCCGGCTGCCGTGTCGAGGAGTTGTGGAAACTCGGGAATGGTCGAGGTCATGAAGCTGGCTTCCTCTCAGGCGGCGGCGCGAATGGTCACCAGATCGAGCGGCCGGCGATCGACCCATTTCTCGACATCGAAATCGCTGGCGAGAA
This sequence comes from Mesorhizobium sp. M0052, assembly GCF_040323255.1. Lineage (NCBI taxonomy): Bacteria > Pseudomonadati > Pseudomonadota > Alphaproteobacteria > Hyphomicrobiales > Phyllobacteriaceae > Mesorhizobium > Mesorhizobium sp. M0052. Next base: position 62,242 of record NZ_JAMYUS010000029.1, read on the forward strand.
AACCCCAGTCGCGCAGGAAATTCTTGTAGTGGGAAACCGCCGCGACGAGTTCGGGCTGCAGTCCAAGGCCGAGATGCTTGTGGACATCCGGGCCGTTTGCGGCCAGCACCTGCTCTTCGGTGGCGCCGGATTCGCGAGCGACGAAGCGCCGCGTCTCTTCCGGATGCGCCTCGGCCCAGGCGCTGGCGCGCAGGATCGTCTCGATCAGCCGAGCGACCAGATCGGGGCGTTCTTCGGCCAGCAAATCGTCGACGGTCAGCACGCGCGGCGAACCGGAATTGATGCGGATATTGGGCTCCGGGTGGAAGCCGAATTCGGCGACCTGGATGGCGCCGATCAGATTGGCGACATTGATGCCGGCCGTGCCCTTGACATAGATGGCGTCGACCTCGCCACGGATCAGGGCTGCTGCCTCCTCGCCATAGGCCTGCTTGCGCTTGAGGCCGAACAACGATGGCCCTTCCTGGCTGTCGAGCACACTGTCGGTCAGCGCGATGTCGACGATCTCGACGTCGGCATGGCTGAGGCCCTCGAGCGACAGCGCCGATACCAGGCCCTTCAGCGCCGTCGCCCGCATGAAGTCGACAATGCCTTCCGGACGCCGGGCGATACCGAACCGGCGGCCTTTCAGGTCTCTGGTCGTTTTGATGCCGGAGCCGGGCAAGGCGATGATGGCCTGGAACTCGTCGGTCCAGGTGATGCCGACGAGACGCGTCTTGCGCCCTTCGGAACGGGCACGGATCGGCGGCACGTTGCCGCCGTGGCGGAACGACCAGTCGAGCGTGTGGTTGAAATGGCTTTGGCGGATATCGCGGTTGGGCGAGTCGATGATCGACTTCAATTCGATCCCTTCCTTGCGGAAGGTTTCGTCGAGAAGCCCGAGTTGTGCCGCAAGTCCGACAGGCGTCGGCACCGGGCAGCGTGTGTACCAGATTTCGGAGATCGCAGTCGTGGTCATGATTGCTCCTCAGACGTTGCGCAGGCCGGCCTGCTTCATCAGCGGCAGGATGTTCTCGCCGAAGAATTCGAGATCCGGCTTGAAGTCGAAGAAGGACAGTTGCAGTCCGTCGATGCCGGCGTCCTTGAGCTTGACGAACTGGTCGACGATCTGCTCGGGCGTGCCGATGAGATAGATGTTGCCGCCGACCTTGGCGTAGGGATCGTCACGGCCTTCTCGACCTTTCCAGGCCTGGGCGTCGCTGTTGAAGGTCTGGAAGCCCTTCGGCGTGCGGCTGTCGGCATGGGCGACGATCTGGTCGGCGACCGCCCAGGCTTCCTTCTCGGTCGGACGGCTGATGACCAGCGGGTTGAGCAGCGTGCGCACGGTGCGGCCGACACCGAGGGCCGCGTCCTTTACCTTCTTGGTATGCGCCGGCAGCGCCTCCAGCGCGCTGGCTATGTCTGAGCCGGCCGGGCTGGTGACGAAGACGATGTCGGAGTAACGGCCGGCAAAGGAAATGCCGGCGTCGGAGCCGGTGGCGTTGACCAGGATCGGCCGGCCGTAATTCGGCTTCGGCGTGACAAAGCCGCCGTTGAGCTTCCAGCTCGATTCTCCGGAGAAGGAGAAATTCTCGTCGTCCTGCCACAGCCGCTGCAGCACTTCGACAAACTCGGCGGCGAGTTCGTAGCGGCGGTCATGCTCGATGCGGTTCCAGCCGAACATCTCGTGTTCGACGGCGCGATGGCCGGTGACCACATTGATGCCCCAGCGGCCGCCGGAGATGTGGTCGAGAGTAGCGCCGAATTTCGCCAGATGCAGCGGATGCCACGGGCCGTAGAGAACATGCATGGTCGAGATCAGCATGATCCTCTTGGTGATCGCGGCCATGGCTGCGATGGACACGAAACTGTCAAGCGCCTGGCCGTTGAAGACACCGCCATAACCACCCTTGGGCAGCCATTGGCTGAGGGCAAAGACAAGGTCGAAGCCAAGCTCTTCCGCCCTGAGCGTCAGGTCGCGATTGTAGTCGAAGCGCCAGTCGGTCGAACGCTCCAGGGTCGAGTTGGTCCAACCACCGGCCTGGATCGGCAGGAACAGCCCGAGCAGCACCGGCTGCTGAAGCGCTTTCGACAGCGGGCTGTCGGGATAATCGGTGGGCGCCCTGAAGAAGGGCGTGCCGACGATGGAACCAGGCTTATGGGCGAGCGTCATGGCGAACTTTCTCGGATGGAGGCAGGGAACCCGTGCGTGAAGACCGCGCACGGGTTTGGCGGATCAGGCGACGATGTGGGCTGTTGCGAGGGAGCCGGCATTGCCCTCGGCGCCCACCGTGTGGTCGGCGATGCGCTTGTTGTAGAGGGTGATTTCCGGCTGGCTGACGATGCCGATGTCGGGCAGGTCCTCGACCAGGATCTGCTGGATCGCGGCCCATTGCTCGAAGCGCTTTTCGTGGTCGACCTCGACAGCGGCCGCTTCAAGGAGTTCATCGACCTTGGGGTTGCTGTATTTCGAGCCATTCGAGAACGGCACGCCCGGCTTGAAATTCTTCGACCAGTAGAGGCGCTGCACGCCGACCGTCGGGTCGAACAGATTGCTCATGCCGTTGAAGGTGAAGTCGAAATCGCGGTCGGTGTAGATGCGCTTGGTGTAGGTGGCGAAATCCTGGCTGCGCACGGTGACCGCGATCCCGACCGCGGACAGCGCCTGCTTGATGTAGTCGGCGCCGCGCTTGTAGGTCTCGCCGCTCGGGACATAGTCGTGGACAAGGTTGAGGCGGGTGCCGTCGGCACCGCGTTGCAAGCCTGCTTCGTCGAGCAGTTTCTCGGCGGCAGCAATGTCGACCGGATAGGTCTTCAGGTCGGCGACGAACCACTTCTTCAGATTGGGATTGATCGGGCCCGGAATGGTCGCGCCATAGCCGTAGTTGATGGTGTCGCGGATGATGTCGCGGTCGATGACATGGGCGAAGGCGCGGCGGACGCGAACATCCTGGAAATAGGGTTTCTCCAGGTTGAACTCGACCCGGCTGATGCCGTTGGAATACTGGTAACCCTGCTTCTCGAAGCCGATATGCGGCAGCGTTTCGAAGCGCTGCAAATCGCTGTACGGGATCGGCGTTGCCGGCGCCAGGTCGATCTCGCCGGTCTCGAGCGCCAGTGCGCGTCCCGAGGCGTCCGGAATGAAACGCACGATCAGCCGGTCGAGATAGGGGCGCGGTGCATCCCAATAGCCGGGGTTGCGTTCGTAGACGATGTGGCTGCCGCGGACCCATTCCTTGAAGACGAATGGGCCGGTGCCGATCGGAGCCGTGTTGACCGGATTCTCGGCGGCCTTGCTGCCGTCATAAAGATGCTTCGGCACGATCGGCGTTTCGGCCGCGGCCAGCGCCGTGATCAGGTAAGGTGCCGGCTTCGACAGAACCAGCGTCACGGTCAGCGGATCCGGCGTCTGGATATCGACAAGGTTGAGGAAGGTGTTGCGGCCGCGCGGATGAACCTCCTTAATCGTGGCGATCGAATAGGCGACGTCGGCAGCGGTGAATGGCTGGCCGTCATGCCACTTCACGCCTTCGCGCAGCTTGAATGTGTATTGCAGGCCATCGTCGCTGACCGACCACTGCCTGGCCAGCGATGGCCGCGGCGTGAGATCGAAATCATAGGTCAGCAGGCCCTCGGTGGTCTTTGCCGAGACGTAGACCGAATTGAATGCGGTGTGGGCGATCGTCGTCAGCACCGGCGGCTCGGCCGAGAGCAGCAGCGTCGCCGTCCCACCCTGTTTCGGCTCGGCTGCGTAGGCATTGCGCGATGCGGGCAACAGGGTGGCTCCGAGCACTGTCGCCGAAAGGCCGAGGAACCTGCGGCGGTTCGGAGTGAGGAAATGAGACATGGTGCCCTGGTCCTTTTTTGCTGCCGGCATCAATCGGCCGGTCGTCGGCAGCCGGGTGAAAAATCCATCGTTCCAAGAGCCGGCCCGTTTGTGAAAAGATTTGGCCGCCGCGCTCCCGCACTTAAGATTTCATACTTCAAATGGCTTTTTTTGTAGCATGAAACAAAATTCTATTCTGCAGTTTCGCCATTTGCAGAACAAAATTTCTTAGATCAGGTTTGACAACGTCTATAAATCTTGTCAACTAAAAAGCACGGAACTTCCGGGAAACAGTAAACCCGCATCGTCAGCCACAGCCGGGATAGCGAAAACGATGTCGACCCTGACGCGCATTGGCAGAACCTTCCGGCGCACGGCCATCCAGGCGGTGCCAACCGTTCTGGGCATCGTCATCCTGAACTTCTTCCTGCTGCAGCTTGCGCCGGGCGATGCTGCCGACGTCATGGCCGGCGAGGCCGGTTCGGCCACGGTGGAAACCATGGCTGCGCTGCGCGAGCGCTTCGGGCTCGACAATCCGCTGCTCGTCCAGCTGTTCAACTATCTCTACAACCTGGCGCATTTCAGTCTCGGCTTTTCGCCGCGCTACGGCATGCCGGTCGCCGACCTGATCGGCCAGCGGCTGCCGGGCACACTGTTGCTGATGGCGGTGGCGCTGAGTATCGCCATCGCACTCGGTCTCGTCCTCGGATCGTTGATGGCGGTGTTTTCGGGACGCCTGCCGGATCGTCTGCTTTCGGTCGTTTCGCTGCTGTTCTATTCGATCCCGGGCTTCTGGATCGGCTTGATGCTGATCGTGCTGTTCTCGGTCAAGCTCGGCTGGCTGCCGAGCGGCGGTTCGGGAACCATCGGCAGCAATCTGACCGGTCTCGCCGGCCTGTGGGACAAGGTGCGCTACATGATCCTGCCGGCGCTGTCGCTGGCACTGTTCTACGTGGCGATCTATGCGCGGCTGACGCGTGCGGCGATGCTGGAAGTCCAATCGCAGGACTATGTGCGCACCGCCGCCGCCAAGGGCTTGTCGCCAACCATCATCACCATCCGCCATGTCCTGCGCAACGCGCTGATCCCCATCACCACCATGGCCGGCATGCATGTCGGCGGCATGCTTGGCGGCGCCGTGGTTGTCGAGACCGTCTATTCCTGGCCCGGCCTCGGGCGCCTCGCCTTCGAGGCGGTCATGGGCCGCGATTTCACGGTGCTGCTCGGCATCCTGCTGCTGTCGTCGCTGCTGGTCATCGTCGCCAATGCGACGGTCGATCTGCTGCACGCCTGGCTCGATCCCCGCATCGGAGTGCGCTGAATGGCTTCAACCGATTTCGTCGCGGGCGACGCCCGCTCCCGCCGCGCCTATGCCGAGGCTCGCGAGCCTGCGGCACCGGCTGAACCCGAGGCGAAGAGCTGGAGCAATCTTCACGCGCCCGACGCGCGCTCCGCCTCTGCGGCGTCGGTACCGATTGCAGCCGGCGGCCGGGCGCTGAGGATTTTCCTCCGCAATCCCAACGCCATGTTCGGCGTGGTGTTCCTGTCGCTGGTCGTGCTCGCAGCATTGCTGGCGCCCGTCGTTTATCCGGCCGATCCGCTGTCGATGGTGGCGCGGCCCTTCCTTTGGCCGGGGCAGAATCCTGGCTTTCCGCTGGGCACCGATTCCATGGGCCGCGACGTGCTTTCCGGCATTCTGCACGGTGCGCGGATTTCGCTGTTCGTCGGCCTGGTGGCGACAGCACTTGGCCTGAGCTTCGGCATCCTTGTCGGCGCCACCGCCGGCTATTTCGGCGGCTGGATCGATGACGTGCTGGTGCGCCTGATCGAGATCTTTCAGACCATACCGAGCTTCGTGCTTCTGGTCGTCATGGTGGCGATCGCGCAACCGACGGCGCTTGTCGTGACGGTGGCGATCGCCGTCATCACCTGGCCGACGGTGGCGCGGCTGACCCGCGCCGAATTCCGCGCCATTCGCGAAAAGGATTTCGTCATGGCCGCGCGCAGCCTCGGCTATGGCCATGCCCGCATCATCTTTCGGGAGATATTGCCAAACGCGCTGCCGCCTTTGATCGTGACCTCGTCGGTGATGGTGGCAACCGCAATCCTGATGGAATCGGCGCTGTCCTTCATGGGCCTCGGCGATCCCAATGTCGTCAGTTGGGGTTCGATGATAGGAGCGGGCAGGGAGTTGATCCGCACCGCCTGGTATCTGACAGCACTGCCGGGGCTTGCGATCGTCTTCACCGTGCTGGCGCTGAACTTGATCGGCGACGGCCTCAACGACGCGCTCAACCCGCGCTTCTTGCAGGAGCGCTAGAGATGGCCGCTGCTTTGCTCAAGGTCGACAATCTGACGGTTCGCTTCCCGAGCACCGAGCCGGTCAGCCGGCTGAGTTTCGAGGTCGGCGAAGGCGAGACGCTGGCGATCGTCGGCGAATCGGGCTCCGGCAAATCGCTGACAGCACTTGCCCTGATGCAGCTTCTGCCGCGCTCGGCGAAGATCCCCAATGGAAGGATCGAGTTCGCCGGCAGGGATCTGCTCGGTCTCGACCAGAAGGCGATGCGGAACCTGCGCGGGCGCGAGATCGCCATGATCTTCCAGGAGCCGATGACGTCGCTCAACCCGGTGCTGACCATCGGCCGGCAGATCACCGAGGTACTGACGCTGCACGAAGGCATACGCGGCAAGGCAGCGCGGAACCGTGCCATCGAGCTTCTCAATCTGGTGCGTATTCCCGATCCGCAGCGGCGCATCGACGACTATCCCCACCAGCTTTCCGGTGGCATGCGCCAGCGAGTCATGATTGCCATTGCCGTTGCCTGCCGTCCGCGCCTGCTGATTGCCGACGAACCTACGACGGCGCTGGATGTGACCATCCAGGCGCAGGTGCTCGACCTGCTCGATACGCTGCGCCGCGAACTGTCGATGGCTGTCGTGCTCATCACCCACGATCTCGGCGTCGTCGCGCAGTGGGCCGACAAGGTCGTCGTCATGTATGCAGGACGCAAGGTTGAACAGGCGCTGCCCGGCGCGCTGTTCAGAACCCCGCTCCATCCCTATACGCGCGGCCTGCTGGCCGCTTCGCCAAGGCTGAAGACCAATCTGCACTACCGCGACGCCAGGCTGACGGAGATACCCGGCAGCATCGTCTCGGCCGCTGGCGAGAAAGGCTGCCCGTTCCGGCCGCGCTGCGCGGTGGCGCGCGATAGCTGCGCCCATTTCGTGCCCGACCTCGTCGAGGTGAGCGAGGATCGCCTCGTCGCCTGCCCCTACAGCTTCATTCCGGAGGTTGCGCATGGCGCTGCTCTCGGTCTCTGACCTCTCCACGCATTTCCATGCTCAGGGTGGTGCGTTGCGCGCCGTCGACGGCGTCTCGCTCGAGGTCGGACGCGGCGAAACGGTTGGCCTCGTCGGCGAAAGCGGCTGCGGAAAATCGAGCCTCGGCAAGACGATCATGCGGCTGGTCGATCCGACCAGCGGCAAGATCGAGTTCAACGGCACCGACATCACCGTTCTCGACGCCCGCCGGCTGAAGGCGGCGCGCCGCAACATCCAGATGATTTTCCAGGATCCGTTCGCGTCGCTCAACCCGCGCCACACGATTGGCGACATCCTGACCGCGCCGCTGAAAGTCCATAGCATCGGCAACAAGGCCGAGCGGCGCAAGATTGTAGAGGATATAATCGAGCGCGTCGGTCTGCCCAAGGATTCGCTTGGCCGCTACCCGCATGAATTTTCCGGTGGTCAGCGCCAGCGCATCGGCATCGCCCGGGCACTGATCCTCAATCCGGAACTGGTCGTCTGCGACGAGCCGGTGTCGGCACTCGACCTTTCGATCCAGGCCCAGATCCTCAACCTGCTGGTCGACATGAAACGGCAGCTCGGCCTGTCCTACCTGTTCATCTCGCATGATCTGTCGGTGGTCCGCTATTTCGCTGACCGGGTGCTGGTCATGTATCTCGGACGCATCGTCGAAAGCGCCGACAATGCGACGCTGTGGACCTCGCCAAAACATCCCTACACGCGCGCACTGATGGACGCCGTGCCGGACCCGGTGCGCCGGCGTCAGGCAGCGCCGATCCATGGCGATCTGCCGAGCCCGCAGAACATCCCCAGCGGTTGCCGTTTCCACACGCGCTGCCCGCTGGCGACGGATCTCTGCCGTTCGCAGGAGCCTGCATTCCGGGCGATCGCGGCGGGGCATCACGTCGCTTGCCACTACGCCGAACCAACCCTCAACTGAAAGTTCAACGGAGCAAAACAATGTCCGATTACCGCTATCTCGGCCGCAGCGCCCTGAAGGTTTCCCCGCTCAGCCTTGGCACCATGATGTTCGGCGGGCCGACCGAGGAGACGGTCGCGCACCGCATCATCGACAAGGCGCGCGAGCAAGGCGTCAATTTCATTGACACCGCCGACGTCTACCACAATGGCAAGTCCGAGGAAGTTGTTGGCCGCGGCATCAAGGCGACGCGCGATCATTGGGTGGTGGCGACCAAATTCGTCAACTCGCATGACAAGGGTCCCAATCTCGGCGGCCATTCACGCAAATGGGTGATCCAGACCGTCGAGAACAGTCTGAGGCGCCTGGGAACAGACTACATCGACCTGTTCTATTTCCACCGCGCCGTCTTCGATGCGCCGCTGGAGGAGCCGGTGCGGGCCATCGCCGACCTGATCCGCCAGGGCAAGCTGCGCTATTTCGGCGTGTCGAACTTCCGTGGCTGGCGCATCGCCGAAGTCGCGCATCTCGCCGATGAACTCGGCATCGACCGGCCGGTGGCCAGCCAGCCGCTCTACAACATCGTCAACCGCACCGCCGAGGCCGAGCAACTGCCGGCGGCAGCCTATTTTGGTCTTGGTGTCGTCTCCTACAGCCCGCTGGCGCGCGGCGTGCTGACCGGCAAATACGAGCCCAACCAGGCGCCAGCCGCCGACACTAGGGCCGGGCGTGGCGACAAGCGTATCGCCGAGACCGAGTGGCGCCCGGAATCGATCGAGATCGCCAGGCAGATCGCGGCGCACGCAAAGTCGCGCGGTGTCTCGGCCGCCGATTTCGCGCTGGCCTGGGTGCTCAACAACCGGCTGATCACGGCGGCGATCGCCGGTCCGCGCACTGAGGAACAGTGGGACAGCTACGCCAAGGCGCTGGACTTCAGGCTGACCGCCGAGGACGAGGCCTTTGTCGACCGCCTCGTCACCGCCGGCCATGCCTCGACGCATGGGTTCAACGATCCGAGCCATCCGGTCGAAGGCCGTGTGCCGCGTTCCGAGCCGGCCGCACCGATCCCGCTGACGCGGCCTCTGCGCGCCGCCTGACGGTCAGCTGTGGACTGGCGGGGCCGGCGGCCCCGTCAGAGTCTCCAATCATTTCGCACAGATGAGAGAGACCACGAATTTCCATGTCGAACGGCTGCGCCAGAACATCGTCGTGTTGTCAGGCAACACCCATAGGCCGTCGAAATCACGGAGGCTGGCGCATCATCTGGGTGAGGCACTGCGCGAAAAACTGTCGGTCACAGTGAATTTCCTCGATCTCGTCGATGCCGGCCGCGGTCTGGGTGCTGCGTTCACGCGTAAGGAATCGACGCCGGAGGCGCTGGATGTGGTGGCCGCGGTCGAACAAGCCGACGCGCTGATCGTGACGACGCCGGTCTATAATGGTTCCTATGCTGGCCTGTTCGACCTCATCGATCCGCTGGCACTCGTCGATCGCCCAGTCCTGATCGGCGCGACGGGAGGCGGCCAGCGCCACGCGCTGGTGGTCGAACACCAGCTTCGCCCGCCGTTCGGCTTCTATTCGGCGCTGAGGGTGCCGAGCGTCGTCTATGGCAGCGACAGCGATTTTGCCGACGGCAAGCTTTTGGATCCAACGGGCCTGGGCTGGCCGCACAGGCCGTGGACCAGTTCGCGACGTTGCTTTCAGCGCGGCAGCCGAAGAGCCAACCGGTCAGGCTGGCTTCAGGCTGACGGGTATCGGGCTCGGCCAGGTGCCGGCTGCCTCGGCAAACGGAACTAAGGGGTTCGGGAAGGTCGTGAACATCTTTTAGTGTAGTAGGGTGATGGCTGCCTGGAAGTTTCGCTATTCGTGCTCCATCTGAAGGCCAAACACCGAGCGTTCGGTGCTTTGGCCGTCCTCGGAACCATACGGAACGATGCGGGAAGATTTCTGATTTTTGCCCGCGAAAAACCCAACAAAATCGACGATTTTCGTTCGCCCTCCGGGCCTACCAGTCGCCTTGATGAACAAGGCTTTGCGTCGAGGGTAGACAACCTGGTTAGACAGTCGGTCAGACAAACCGCTTCAGAAGCTTCGCCATGCCCTCCACGGCGAGCCGCTCCTGCTCCGTATCGACTTTTTTATTGAAATCCCGAATTCGGTGGCCTTACAAGACCGATGTTGCCATTGCTCGTAGGTCGGCTGTGATGGATAACGTGGTTCCATTCCGCAAGGCCGTGCCTTGCGTCGAAGTGACAGAAACCTGCGGCGAATGGTTCGTCCGCGTGGTTGAGAAAGATCAGGAAATTGCCAGGTCATTCAATCAGGAATCGTTCGCGTTGTCCTTTGCAGAAGGCCAGCGGATACGCCTAGGGCTAGCGAAGGTCGTGCGCCTGTAGGGCGCTGTGGGGCGGCATTGTAGGCATTCAAGCATGAGCGGAACCTAATTTGCAGCCGCAAATTAATGTCCAATGAATGAACTCCCAAACCGGAAAAAACTCGTGCCTGACCCTCAACCTCGGCGCGGCTCCAACAAAGGTGTGTTGCTAGCGGCTGCAGCGCTGCTGTTTGCCTTTCTCGCTCTTATTCTGTTTGGGTTTTTTCAGTAAGTGCGCGCGGCGCCGGCTTCCTAGAGAGGGCAGAGCACGGTTGTGTGCGTCAAGTTCTGCAAAATGGGCGATCATGATGCTGGTCATGCGGCTTGGCGCAGAGCGAGCTTCTTGTGCTCGCG
>NZ_JAMYUS010000030.1:0-69621 GCF_040323255.1 Mesorhizobium sp. M0052
CCCCCCCCCTCTTTTTGCCCAAATTTCCCGCCCCCCCCCCCCCCCCCCCCCCCCCGCCCGCCCCGCCCGCGCGCGGCGCCGGGGGCTCGATGATCAAAGTGGGCTGGCGTTGCGCGTTCTGTCGCGCTCGGCCTCGATGTCGGTGTAGGGGTCGGCATTGGCATCGAAGCCGGTCCAGCCACCGGCTTCGTAGGCGCGTCGGCGGTCTTGCAGATCGACCGAGTTGGACTCGCCAAGAATACGCTCGGCCTCATCGGCGAGTTCGTCGCTGACCCTGGCGGTCACCATCGTGCCACCGCGGCGAACGCCCTCCGCATAGACATGCGCATCCCTTTCGGGGACGCCTGACTCGGTCAGCGCCCCGACGATGCCACCGGCAGCGCCACCGACGACCGCGCCGCCAACGGCGCCGACCGCGGTGGCGGCCAGCCATCCTGCGGCCACGACCGGACCGACGCCCGGAATGGCCATGATGCCGAGCCCTGTCAGAAGCCCGCCGGCGCCGCCAATGACGGCTCCAAGACCGGCGCCGCCGGCTGCATCCTCGGCGGCGTTGGAAGTGTCGCCGTCGTCGTACCAGTCATCCGAATTGTTGGCGATGATGCTGATGTCGGCCTGCGGCACTCCGATTGCCTCCAGTTCGCCGACGGCATCGGAGGCATCATCGTAGTTGTCGAAAAGTCCGGTTACGGTTTTCATGGTCTTGATCTCCTCGATCTGGTTCAGAGGTTCAGTTGGCGCCGGCAACGACGTTGCCCTGATAATCGAGCGCCACGGTCGTGGTCTTGCCATCCTTGGTGGCCTGACCGCGCCAGATGCCCTGGTCGTCTTTGGTCAGCTTGGACACGCCGGAGAAGCCGGCATCCTGAATGCGGCTCTTCGCCTGATCCTCGGTGAAGCTGTTGGCACCCGGGATCGGGGCGGCCGGATTGGTGGTGTCGGTCGTGCTCACGGCCGGGGTGGTGGAGCTGGTGGCCGACGATGCATTGTCGGCGGAAGCGATCTTCTCGACCATTTCCTGATGCATTTTGAGCGTCGGCAAGGTCTCGGAGGCGAAGGTCTTCAACTGCGCGTTGTCGCCGTCCTTGGCGTAGCTCTCGAACAGCGTGACCGCCTCCGAATGCGCATCGCGCTGCATCTGGACATAGGGCTTGTCGACGGCATCGTTGGCATTCTGCAGAGCCTCCAGATCGGCCTTGTGCTTGGCGTCCAGCTCCGTCGGCACTTTCAGCTTCTGTTCGCCGGCGATGGTCGCAAGCTTGGCGTTGGCGGCGCCGTGATCGTCGATCATCTTCTTGGCGATATCCTTGACGCCTTGATCCTGGGCCTTGCCTTCTGCGATCTTGCTGGAGTCCACTTCGAACAGGCCGCCGATGGCAGCCTTGTCGACAAAGTCCTGAGCACTGTCGGCGGCGAAGGCGGGCAGGGCGAAGACCATGGCTGTGGCGGTGGCCAGCGAAGCTAGAAGAACACGTGTTTTCATGGACAGAGATCCTCGTTGGGGCACACATCGTGCTGTGAGCCTAACCAGTGCGGCCAAGCTTTGTTCCGCCGCCCAAGCGTTATAACCGGGAGGGTCGATGCCGCGATGATGGCCCCTCATCCTCGGCTTTTGCGCCTTTGCGATGTCGACGCGTGGGGCGGACGGCGACCCGCTCGATGGGCGCCTTCAAGTCCATCGCAAAGGGAAACGAGGCCTTCGCCGCCCGCAAATGAACACCGCCCGCGGTGCCCTATCGAGGTTCAGCGATCGTTGCGTTCGAGGCGGCGCGCAACCTCTGTTTGTGCGACCTGCAGCAGCGTGTCTATTTCGAACATCGCCGCCGCATGGCCGCCGTCGCGAATGACACGGCGGGCGCGGTGGAGCAGGTCGGAGACCGTCCGCAGCGTTTCAGCATGGCTCGATCGATTCGACAAATGCGTGCCTCCATCAGCCACAACCGTTGGATCGGGAGAGTGTTCCCAAAGTTGGCGGCCGGCCCGGCGAATGACCGTGACGGCAGGCAGCGGAACCATCCTTGTCCGTTGGCCGTTCCCCCTGCCTCAACGAAAGGAACAGCCATGGCCGAGAACGACACCCCGAAGGACACCCCGAAGGACACCCCGAAGATTTCCGCCCGAGAGGCCCAGGAGGCCCTGGAGAAGCAGGTCGCATCGCTGAAGCGCGAGATCAGCAAGATCAACCGGACGCTTGCCGAGCGCGCAGAAGATGCCGTTGGCGAAGCCGGCGGCTGGTATGGCAGCGCGACCGAGCGCGCGGCACGGGCAACGCAGCAGCTGAGATCGCAGGCGCAGACGGTGTCCGAAGCCGTCCAGCAAAATCCCGGCACCATCAGCAGCGCTTTCGTGCTTGGCGGCATTGCCGGGTTGTTGATCGGCATGCTGCTCGGGCAAAGCCAGGAACGCGACCGAAGCTGGTTCTAGCGGCGTATCTTATGAATATTGCGCCCGCCGGCTTTGCTGGCGGGCTTTGTATGGACGCCAGATCACCGTGGCTTTGAGTGAAAAACTCCCCGCTCGGGTAAACGGGATTTGTGGTCGGCGCCGCCCGCGCGGCGCCCTCGACAGGTGAGTTGAGTTTCCCTGCCGCGGTCGTATGTTGTTGACCGTAGTGGAGGATCACAAATGCCCATTCGACGCAAAGCCACCGAGGCCGGCGTTTTGCAGCCGTCCGAACTCGAGCTGTTGGGCCGTGTATTCGAGCAGCTTAAGCGCGACGGTCAGTCGCCCGAAGCACGCGACGCCATCGCATCCCGGATTATCGCGAACTATATGGCCGGCGTGGTCGATGAAGCCGAGCTCGTCAGTCTTTCGAGGCAACCGCTGGGCCGGTAGTGCGCTTTCCATTCCGGCTTCAGAAGAGTTTCAGGTCGTCAAATCAGAGGGATAAGGCAATGCCGACTGACCCACCGATAGAGCGACGGTCGCATATCCGTGATCTTGTTCTGAAGGAAGCGACAATCCGCGTTGGCGACGCCAGTATCAATTGTCTGGTTTGCAACCAGCACGCCCACGGTGCGGAGCTGCGGGTGAAGGCCGATATCGCAATCCCCGACCGTTTCGTGCTTCACGTGCCGGTCGATCATACCAGCTATCGCGCCGTGGTGCGGTGGAGACGGAACGAGCGACTTGGGGTGCAACTCGATTCGGGACGGCAGGCGTAGATGGCGGTAGCCGGGACGGATCACCCAGCTGTTCAAGTGCAGGGTTGATGGGACAAGGCAGGGCTCGTTTGCGGCACGAACGCTTCCTTCCATGCTGCTTGCGATTTGCAATCAGTTGCGATAGCCTCTGACCGCTTGCATTGCAAGCGGTTGGTCCGTGGACCCACTAGGTGAAGGCGCTGCTTATGGGCAAACTTATCTTGGGAATGAACGTTTCCATCGATGGCTATGTCGATGACCTTGCCGGAAATCTGGTCATGGGCGCACCAAGCCAGAAGCACTTCGAGTACTGGATCGAGACGATTCGCAACCATGCCGGCGCTGTGTATGGCCGCCGGATGTACGAGGTCATGCGCTATTGGGACGATGATCACGCGGAATGGGATGCTTCGCTTCGCCAGTTCGCGACACTCTGGCGCAAGCTGCCCAAATGGGTCGTTTCGCGCACACTTTCACGGGTCGGCCCGAACGCCACCCTCATCTCCGGCGATATTGAAGCGCAGATTCGCGAGATCGCGGCCCGCACGGAGGGTATCCTGAGCGTTTCCGGTCCGGAACTGGCCGGTCTTATGACCGGGCTGGGCCTGATTGGCGAATATCACCTGCACGTGAGGCCGTTCGTGCTCGGCAAGGGCAAGCCTTTCTTCCACGAGGCAAGGCCTCCGCTGCAACTGGTGTCGAGCACATTGATCGATGACGATACGGTTCATATGATCTATGTGCCGCGAGGCTGAACGATAAGGCGCTTCAGCGCCAACATGCGAACCAACACGTACGTTCGCAGTGGGCCTGGTCCCGGCCTTCGCACCGAGGTCTCACATGTCAGCTTGCGTGCTGGGTACCCAAGCAGCAGAGGGTCTGCTGTCGGCCGAAAATCTGCCGGTCAGCAATGCGCCCCATGCCGGTCAAAGAGGCCTTGCCGCCGTTCCTCCATAAGCAGACATTGCAGACCTACAAGGACATCGCTTTTACGCCCGAAGCGCCGCTTCGGTTGGTCCTTCAGTGACCTGGCGGCCCAAGGGCGTCGTCCACCACCGCCCGCCCTGGTCCGCAACTCACCGTTGCCAGCGGCTCTGCTCCTGGCCTTCCCGCGATGACCGAGCGGGTAGTGAAACATCATGGTCAAGCCTGAAAAGCAAGGTCCAACCTAGCCGCCTTTCCAGGCCTGCGTCATCATCGTCCAGCAGTTCAGGATCCTGCGTGCGCCAGCCGGATCCGTCGGGTCGGCCGGCCGCACAGTTTTTTTCATCCCGCTGGAACATTGGCGAAGGAATGCAGTTGGGGTCGCTGCAGATGCCGCCGCGCGGTGCCTGTGGGCGATTGGTGGCAACACCTGATCGGCCGCCGCTCCTTTACGAGGCGGCTTAGCGTGTGAGCCAATCCTGCAGCAAAGGCCTTGGGATTGGAACGACCAACAGGAGGCAGTCATGAAGCACCAGACACTCGATCAACTCCAGTCAGTCGCGGACATCAGTCCACTATCGCCGGCTCTGCTGGCTACAAGGACACAACGGATAGAGCGGTGGGCGGAACTGCTCTATCGAAATCCGACGCGCTCCCTTGTGGCTCTCACCGGGACTGAGCATCTGCATCCCTCTGTCCGCGGAGAAGCGCGCGCGGTCGGATCGGCGATTAGTGTCGCCTTTGACGATCCACTGCTGCGTGCATCGGGCATGCAATCGGATACCTACGGGGAAGCCAGACGCTTCTTCGAACTCTCCGATTGGCAGTTGCATGAGATCGTCTGCAGTTGCCACACCGGCGCCACCATGCAGGCTGGCTGGGCCGCCGGGCGTGTCCGCAGGGTTCTCAATGGGAGCAAGATATTGGCTTGGCTGAGAAAAGGATTCATGCCGCACTGAGACACAGCGCTTGCGCCTGAAGAAGCATGCAGGCTCCAGCAGAGATTGCGTCGGCTCCGCGAAGGCATGGCTGACCTCAATGGAGTAGGGCGGCCGAGTTGCTTGCGACTTCAGAAATGACGTTCACCATTGCTTAGTGGACCTCGTCAGGGTGATCGGCAATTTCGTGAATAGCGAGTACCAGCGCCAGTTTCGACCAACCGGTCGGCAGCGCCCTCGTGACCAAGCGGGGTTACTTATCCTCGGTGCGTCACATGTGCGCTTCGTCAGCGGTATAGCCTGCCAATCCCTCCACAGCCGTTTTGACGCTGCGAAAAGATCGAGGCGTGAGGGGGCAATTTAACCCAGGAATCCCGAAAACGGACCTTCCGCTTTCGGCCCGAAATTGAAATTCGAGGCCTCCCCCATCACCCCGGAAAGATCGTAAACCCGCCATCCACCCGCAGCACCTGCCCGTTGATAAACCGCGCCCGCGGGCCAGCCAGAAACGCCACCGCCTCCGCGATCTCTTCCGGTTCCGCATAGCGGTTCAGCGATTTGCGGCTGGAATCCATGCGCTCCGGATCGACCACGCGGGTCGCCTGGAAGCGTGCCGTCTTTGTGGCGCCGGGGCTGACCGCGTTGATGCGCACGCCGTCGTCGATCAGTTCCTTGGCCAGGCAGCGGGTGTAATGCACGACCGCGGCCTTCAAGGTGGAGTAAACGACCTCGGGCGAGCAGCCGAGATGTGCCGCCGCGGAGGCGATGTTGATGACGGAGCCGCCGCCGCGCTGCTTCATCGGCGGCACGAAGGCCTGGCAGACCAGCATCGTGCCGATCAGATTGTTCTCGGTGAGCACGCGGATGTCGTCGAGTTCGATGTCGAGGGCGTTGTTCGGGTTCGGCTTGCCGCCCCTGGCGCCGATGTCGCCGCCGGCACAATTGACCAGCACATGGACGTCGCCGAGATCGGCCTCGATCCTGCGCTTCATCTCGGCAACCGCTTTCTGGTCGCCGATGTTGCCGGTCACCGACGTGACCTTCGTGCCGTGCCGCTTCAGGCGCTCGACCACTTCGCCGAGATTGGCGAACTCGCCATATTTGGCCGGCGCTTCCTCGTCCATGTCGTGGATCGCGACATTGGCGCCGAGTTCCGCCAGGCGCTCGGCCATCACGCGGCCGAGGCCTCGGCCGGAGCCGGTTACGAAGGCGGTTAATCCATCGAGTTCACGTGCCGTCATCACATCTTCTCCATCAAACCAAATTTGCGCATGTTGGCGGCGCTGCGCCGGATCATGTCGAGCTCATAGAAAACCAGTGAGACGTCGTCTTCGCGCTCCCAGGGGGTGCTTGTGTCGGCATCGTCGGGCAGCCGGTTGCGCTGCGCGGCCGCCAGGCAGGCGGCAAAGTCGCGCGCCGTCTTCGGGGGATAGCCGCGCCACCAGTCGTCGCTGAGATAGCGGACATGCCGGGCCTCCAAGGCGCCCGGTTCGAGAACGGCGGTCATGCGATCGTGGTGCTGGCCAAGAATGGCGAACAGCTCGGCAAACGGCACCGCACCGTCGCCGATGGCGCAGCGGATCAGCCGGTAACCTTCGGTCGTGAACTGCACGCGGTAATCCTTGAGGTGGACATGGCGGACATAGGGGGCGATCACCTTCGTAAAATCGAGCGGCGCTTCGCCGACCGGGAACGTGTTGCCGGTGTCGAAGGTCACGCCCACACTGTCACCACCGAGGGCGCAGAAATCGACGAGTTCCCGGCTGGTAAAGTCCTGGTGGTTTTCGATCGCAAGGACATACCCTTCGGTATTCGCGCGGGGACCCCATTCCACCAATCGCCCCCGAATGATGCCGACGTACTCGCTCCATTTTGCGCCGGCGGCGTTGCGGTCGCCGCAGAGAACCGGCGTCAGCGCCGTCCGGATGATTTTGGCCTTGAGCAGGCGCGCGGCCCGAAACGCATCGTCGAGCGGTTCGCCCACCAGCAGGCCGCCGCTGACGACCGGCGTGATGCCAAGGCCGGCGAGCCGTTCGCGCAGCGCGATCACCGCGTCGTCGGAAAGCTCGCTCAGCCATGGCACCCAGATCTCCAGCACGCGCGCGCCGAGTTCGGTCGCGAGCGCGATGAAACCTTCGAGCCCCGCTGGCTGCGGATTGGCGCGTGGCGTGCCGCGGCCCTGGAGGCCGAGATGATAGGTCAGGCCGTAGGGGTTCAGGCCGACCTCGAGCATGAAGCGATCCTTTGAGTCAGGTGTGGTCATCGCAGGCCGGCATCCACGGTGATCGACTGCTTGGTGATCATGCGGCTGTCGTCGGCGGCGAGGAACAGCACCGTGCGCGCGATCTCCTCGCCGAGCAGAACCTTGCGGATCACCTGGCGCTGCACGACCTGATCGACCGAACCTTGGGTCTTGTACCAAAGCTCCCGCTGCCGGTCGGTGATGACGGCGCCCGGCTCGATGGCGTTGACGCGGATGTTGTCGGGGCCAAACGCCCGCGCCAGCGCGAAGGTCAGCCCGACCACCGCAGCCTTGGCCGCCGCATAGGGCGCCATCTCTGACGCGCCGAAACGCCAGGCGATCGAGGAAAAATTGACGATCGAACCAAAGCCCACTTCCTTCATGTGCGGATGCACGGCCTGAGCGGAAAAGAAGTGGTGCCTGAGGTTCACATCCTGGGCGTGGTCCCAATATTCCTGCGTCACGTCGGCGACGGAGAGGCGATTGTCATCGGCGGCGTTGTTGACCAGCACCGCGACAGGCCCTAGGCGGTCGCGCACCGTGCCGATCGCGGCCTGCAGGGCAGGGATATCGGTCACGTCGCAGCGCAGGAACAGGGGCGGATGCGCTGCCGTGGCGGCGAGGTCGCGGGCAAGCTGCTCGCCGGCCTCCTGCTGCAGATCAAGAAACGCCACTCGTGCGCCATTGGCGGCGAAGGCGCGGACCGTGTCGGCGCCGATGCCCGACGCACCGCCGGTGATCAGCACGACACGCTCGGACAGGCTCGGATAGGTGGCGAAGGACAAGGCGGAACTCTTTTCAGATCAAGCTTCGGTCAGATCGGGTCAGATCAGGCGTTGGGTCGTCGGGTCGAACAGGCACGCCCGCGCCATGTCGATGCCGAGCGTCACCGTCTCGCCCATAAGCGGCGTGCCGTCGGGGTCGAAACGGCCGGTGATCTCCTTGCCGCCCAGGCGCAGGACGGCCATGGTCTCCGCGCCTGTCGGCTCGACCAGTTCGACCACGGCATCGATTTGCGCGATGCCCGGCTTGCGGCGCGCAAGATCCGGATCGAAGCGGTAGATGTGCTCCGGCCGGATGCCGAGAATGATTTGTCGCGGCGTATCGGATGGGAGCGCCTGGACGATCGGCAGGCTGGCCGTCTTGCCATCGGCGGCCTGCAACACAACAGTGGCGTGACCGCCTTCCTGGCTCAGTTCCGCGGCCAAAAAATTCATCGCCGGCGAGCCCATGAAGCCGGCGACGAACATGTTGGCCGGACGGTTGTAGATCGTGGCGGGATCGTCGAATTGCTGGACCTCGCCCTGGTGCATCACGGCGATGCGCGACGCCAGCGTCATCGCCTCGACCTGGTCGTGGGTGACGTAAACCGTGGTCTTGCCGACGCGGTGATGCAGCTTCTTGATTTCGGTGCGCATGTCGACGCGCAGCTTGGCATCGAGATTGGAGAGCGGCTCGTCGAACAGGAACAGTTTGGGATCGCGAACCAGCGCCCGGCCCATGGCGACGCGCTGGCGCTGGCCGCCCGAGAGCTGTCCGGGCTTGCGCCCAAGCAGCGGTTCGATCTGCAGGAAGGCAGCAACTCGACTGACGGCCTCGTCCTGCTGCGGCTTCGGGACGCGGCGGCTTTCCATGCCGAAGGTGATGTTCTCGCGCACCGTCATCGTCGGGTAGAGCGCGTAGGACTGGAACACCATGGCGATGTCGCGGTCCTTCGGCGGCACCGAATTGACCAGCCTTCCGTCGATGCGGATCTCGCCGGAGGTAACAGATTCGAGCCCGGCGATCATCGCCAGCAGAGTGGACTTGCCGCAGCCGGACGGTCCGACCAGCGCGATGAACTCGCCGTTCCGCGCTTCGAGATCGATGCCCTTCAGCACCTCGACCGCGCCGAAGTTCTTGCGCAGCGATCGGATGGTCAATGTCGACATGCGATGCCCTTCTTGGCGGACGGGACGATCGGCGACAGGAGACAGGCTCCGCTCACTGGATCGCGCCTCACTTGACGGCGCCTCACTTGATCGCCCCTTGGGTCAGGCCACGAACGAAATACTTGCCGCCGAAGAGATAGATCAGCAGCGGCGGCAGCGCGCCGATCAGCACGGCGGCGCTCATGACATCGTAGGCGCGCACATTGGTGCCGCTTGCCGTCAGCGCGACGAGCGCTGCCGTGATCGGCTGTTGCTGCCCGGAGGTGAAGACGACGCCGAACAGATATTCGTTCCAGATGCCGGTGAACTGCCAGATCACCGTGACGATCAGGATCGGCGAGGAGAGCGGCAGAATGATCTTGCGGAAGATGCGCCAGAAGCCGGCGCCGTCGATGCGCGCCGCCTTGATCAGGTCGTCGGGGATGCTGACGTAGTAGTTGCGGCAAAACAAAGTGGTGAACGAAATGCCCTGGATGACGTGGATGAGGACGAGCCCGTAGACCGAATTGCTGAGGCCGAGATTGCCGAGGATGAACGCCCACGGCATCAACGAAATCTGGCCCGGAATGAAGACGCCGAGCAGCATGCAGGTGAACAAAGCTTCCGAGCCTCTGAAGCGCCATTTCGACAGGATGTAACCGTTCATCGCGCCGACCGCCGTCGACATGATCGTGGCCGGGATCGTCATCTTCAGGGAGTTGTAGAAGTTGCGCTGCATGCCCTCGCAGGTGCCGCCGATGCAATAGGTGCTCCAGGCCTGGCCCCAGGCATCGAGGCGGAAGCTGCGCGGCAGCGAGATCAACCCGTTGCGTGCGATCTCCTGCTGGTCGCGGAATGAATTCAGCACCACGACCAGCAACGGGACCAGGTAGATCGCCGCGAAGACGACCAGCAGCCCATAGATGGCGAAGCGGGTGAGAAAATGCCGGCGCGACGCGACTGCGGCAGCGCGACGGTCGAGCGACTGGTCCAGGGAGACGTCAGCCATGGCCGGCTTCCTTGCGCCGGCGCCAGACCACCCAGAATGAATAGGGCACCAGCACCACGGCAACAGCGGCAAGCATCATGATGGCGGCGGCCGCACCTTCGCCGATCTGGCCGCGTTGGAACATCAGGTCATAGACGTAGATGGCGGGGAAGGTGGTCGAGATCCCCGGGCCGCCTTTGGTCAGGGCCGCCACGAGGTCGAAGGTCTTGATGGCGAACTGGATCTGGATGACGGCGACCGCCAGGAAGATCGGCGCAATGGTTGGCAGAAGCACCTTGCGATAGATGCGGAATGTCGATGCGCCGTCGATCTGCGCGGCCTTGACGAGGTCCTGATCCACCGAGCGTAGGCCGGCCAGGAACAGCGCCATGGCAAAGCCCGAGGCCTGCCAGACGCCGGTGATGATCACCGCGTAGATCGCATAGTGCCGGTCGCTGGCCAGTGCGAAACTGAAGCTCGTCCAGCCGAAACCGCGCACCATGGCCTGGATGCCGTCGGTCGGATTGTAGAGCCAGCTCCAGACCGTGCCGGTGACGATGAAGGAGACGGCCAGCGGATAGAGGAAGATCGCGCGCCAGGCCGCTTCGCCGCGCACGCGCTGGTCGATCAGGATCGCCAGCAGCAGTCCCACCGCCATCGAGCCGACGATGTAGAAAGCGCTGAAGAAAAACAGGTTGTTGTAGGCGATGTTCCAGCGCCGGTTCGCCCACAGCGACGCGTAGTTGTCCAGGCCGACGAAGCCGTAGGTCGGCAGCAGCGAGGAGTTGGACAGCGAGATATAGAGCGTCCAGCCGGTGAACACGAAGACGTAGACGAAGCTCGCCACGAGTGAGGGGCCGAGCACGAGCAAGGGCATCGCGGAGCCCAGCCGCTCGCGCCAGGGGCGGGCGGGCGTCGGTACCGACAGGATCAGGTCTTGATTTGACATTCAGAGTACAGCATTGGCAGAGCACGGGACTGAAAGGGAGGACGGCCGGGCGGATAGGCATCGCGCCCGGCCATTCCCGTCTATTTCTGTGCTTCCGCCGCGTCGGCCATCGCATTGGCGCCATCCTCGGGCGACATGTCCGGTGTCGCCACGAACTCGGTAATGGAGTCCATGATCGCGCCGCGCATCTTCTGCGGGATGGTCATGTTGTGCGCCATCGAGCGGACCAGCGTGCCGTCCTTGATCGAAGCCTGCAGATCCTTCTGCGAGAGCTGCTGGCACGGATTGAAGCCCTTCGACAGATCGATATCCAGGCGTGCAGGGATCGAGCCCTTGGCCTGGTTGAAGACCGTCTGGAAGTCGGGCGACAGGATCAGGCTGGCCAGCAGCTTCTGGCCGTCGATGTAATCCTGGTCCTTCTGCTTGAAGAACACGACCGAGTCCGAGTTGAGGATGAAGCCGGGTTTGCCCCAATCGGTCGGCGCCTGGGCGCAGACATAGTCGGTGCCTTCCTTGAAGCCGGCGGCGGTCAAAAGGCCGATCGTCCAGTCGCCCATGATGTGGAACGCCGCGTCGCCCTTGCCGACCAGCGCCGACATCGAATCCCAGTCGCGGCCGACCATGCCCGGATCCATGTATTTGCTCGTCATCAGGCGCATCTGCGTGAAGGCCTTGACCATTCCCGGGCTGCGCATGGACTCGACATCGCCTTCCACAAAGGCCTTACGGTAGAGATCGATGTCCTGGCCGTAGAGCACGACCTCGAACACCGTCGAATCCGTCCAGTCGGCGGTCGAATGCGAGATGCAGATCTTGCCTGTGGCGACGATCTTGTCGCAGGCGGCATTGAACTCGGCCCAGGTCTTGGGCATTTCCGCCACGCCGGCCGCCTGCATGACCTTGGGCGAGGCCCAGAGCCAGTTGATGCGGTGGATGTTCATGGGCGCGGCGACCCATTTGCCGGTCGGCTTCATCACCGGAAGCAATTCCGGCGCCACCACTTTCTCCCACCCTTCCGAGGCCGCCAACTCGTCGAGATCGGCGGTCATGCCGGTCTCGTTCCATTCGGCGATCTCGGGGCCCTTGAGCTGCACGGCAGGCGGGGCATTGCCGGCGATCACGTCGGCGCGCAGCTTGGCCAGCGTATTGGCGGTGTGGCCGGCGATCGAGGTCTGTTCCCATTTGCCGCCCTTGGCGGTGAACATCTCGCCGAGCTTGGCGATCGCCTGGGCGTCCGATCCGGTCGCCCACTGGTGCAAAAGGTTGGTCTTGGGTTCGGCGAAGGCTGTTCCGGCGAAAAATGTGCACGCAGCAGCGGCCGCAAGCGCGGTCATGACGGACTTCATCGTTTCACTCCCATATCGTGTTGCACGGTTCGTCTCGACCGCTTATGGCCGCGGTTTGAAGCCGCCGCCGGCGAGATGCGTCAATCTCGAGTTCTTTCCAAGATGACATATTGGAGCTATCAGTCAACGATGTTTATGTTGAGCCATGACAAAACCTTCGCTTAGAACCTGGCTGATCGACAGACCCTCCGCGTCGCCGGAGAGCATGATCGTGCGCTGCCTGAGCGAGCGCGGCGCACTCTCCGCGTTGCAGATCGCACGCGCCACCGGTCTGGCGCGCTCGACGGTGTCAACCGCGCTTAACGGCTTGAAAAGGTCTGGAATGGTGATCGAAGCCCCGACCAGCCGCGACGGCATCAGAGGCATCGGCAGGCCAGCCGCGGCGGTGACGCTCAATCCGACAGCGGGCACCTGCGTCGGCATTCACCTGGCTCTTCAGCAGATACGGCTCATCGTCGCCGATGTCTCGCATTCCGTCATTGCCGAACAAAATATTCCAATGGCGCTGGACTACCAGCCGCAACAGGCGGCCCAGGCGGTCAAATCGGCAATTGCCCAATCCTACAGGGAAAACGGTCTGCCGGTGGCGGGGCTCCTGGGGGTTGGTGTCTCCGTCTCCGGCCCTGTCAGCCGCGATGGAGTGGTGCTGCGCGCCAGCATGGTTCCAACATGGGCCGGCGTCAACATACGAGATGTGTTCGGACCCGTCCTGGAACAGCCGATCTTCGCCGACAACGAGAGCAACTGCGCGGCCATTGCCGAGCTGATGTGGGGTGCGGCCGTCGGCCAGGACGATTTCGTGCTGTTCAAGATCGATCTGGGTGTCGGCGGCGCCATTGTCCAGCATGGCCGGCTGGTGACGGGCGTCGCCGGCGGCGCCGGCGAATTCGGGCACATCAGCATCGATCCCGGCGGCGACCTTTGCCGCTGCGGCAATCGCGGATGCCTGGAGCTCTACGCGAGTTTTACCCGGCCGCTGGAACAGATTTCGCGTGTCGTTGGGCGGCAAGTCACCATGGACGATGTCATCGCCATGGCCGAGCAGGGCGACGTCAGGGCGTTGCGGATGATCGAGGATACCGCCGAGATCGCCGGCCGGGGTCTCGGCCTGATCGGCTCGGTGCTCAATCCGCCGCTTATCATCATCGGCGGCCATATGGCTTTGGCAGGGGACATTCTGTTGACGCCGCTGATCGCGTCCTATGAACGCCACACGCTGATCAAGTCCCGGGATGTCGCTCCCGCCCTGCGCACGCGCATCATCGTTGGCAGGCACACCGAGAACGATGCCTTGCTGGGCGCGGTCGGCCTCGTTTTGAGACACCAGACGAAGGAACTGTCGCTGGGGTGATCGTCAGGACCAGCCTGTGCTTGTTCAAGTCAATTGCACGTGTCCGCAGCCTTGAGCGCTTCGGCGCGTGACGATTTGGGCAAATCCGCGATCCGCCGGACAGAAGCGTAAAACCTTGGATAGTCGCCCGAACACAGGTCGAACAAGCG
Organism: Mesorhizobium sp. M0052; assembly: GCF_040323255.1. Classification (NCBI taxonomy): domain Bacteria; kingdom Pseudomonadati; phylum Pseudomonadota; class Alphaproteobacteria; order Hyphomicrobiales; family Phyllobacteriaceae; genus Mesorhizobium; species Mesorhizobium sp. M0052. The sequence goes on from NZ_JAMYUS010000030.1 coordinate 13,941, forward strand.
AAGAAAGGCCGGAACCTGTTCACCGTAGACAGAAGTTGCCGCGAGCTTGGCGTTGTTGATCGGGGCAGCGAACCAGGCGTCGTATCCCCGGTATCCCGCCCAGTGCCTGTCGCGCATCTGCCGGTAGCGCGCCCGCAACCGGTCGATGGTTGCTGCCTTGGCGGCTGCCATCTTTTCCGGGGTGCGGGGACTACCATAGACCTGCCTTAGCTCGTCGCGCGTCTTCGCCACCAGTCCGAGAAAATCGGCGCTGCGTTTGCGGTCGGCTTCGTATCGGCGCAATCCGGCCCGGTCGCCGGCGGCGCGGAGCCATTCCCTGACGCCGCTGGTTTCAACGGCAACGGCGAATGCCTCGTTGAATGCGGAATCGCCATCCACATAGAGGCGCTGATGCGCCAGTTCATGAAAAACAAGGCTTGCGAGATAGGTGTCGTCCTGACGCAGCATGGTGCTCAGCAGCGGGTCACTGGACCAGCCAAGCGTGGAATAGGCGGTGACGCCCGAGACATAGACGTCCAGCCCCTGTCTTTGAAGTTCGACTGCGTTCTCAGTCGCGGATTTCCGGGAGAAGTAACCCCGGTATGGAACGCAGCCGAAGACCGGAAAGCACCATGTTCGTGGCGCAAGCGAGAATTGCGGCGCGGCAAAAACGGCCCAAGTCACGGCATCGCGATGGATGTCGACATAGCTGCGGTAGCTGTTGTTTTCGGGCAGTGCCAGCTCATCTGTCGCAAACCTTCTTATGGCGCTGGCCGACGTCAATTTGGCGCGCAATGCTTCAGGCGTCGAAGGATCACGGATGAGTTTTGCAATATTTTTGCGGGCGGCCATGATCTGCGTGTGACCTTGCAACGACTGCGCGTAGTAGGAAATGCTCGTGCAGCCGGTCGCCCCGGACGCGATGATCGCCGCGGCAAGCATCTGAAGAACGCGCTTCACTGTTTGCCCACCTTGCCCATCTCCCCATGCAGCAAACGTCCTGGTCACCCTCAAACAGGAGGCACCGGTTTCCGTCAAGAGCTGCAGGGGTAGGGGGCGACACCGACCTGGGCAGGGCGATGCGGCCATTCGCCTACGATTGACGAAAGTCCGCCGCAGGGCGGGAGCGAGCGAGATACGGACCGTCCGTCGAGGCGCGGTTCCCCCAAGCTGCCGCGCGCTACTGGTCCGAAAACCTCACGCTCACGCCGCGCTGGCGAAAATAAGCCTGCATCAACTTACGGCCCGAGCGGTTGTTCTGCGCCAATTTTGCCGGATCGAACACCGCCTGTTTTGCGCCCTCTCGTGTCAGCGCTGCCTTGAGCGTCGCGATATGGGCGTCGATGTCGGCATTGTCCGCCCGCAGCGAGGCATAGATACTTTCGGTCGCTTCGGCCACAGTCGGTTCGCTCACAGATGTCGTCCTTTGGTTGGTTGGGCGGCGGCTTTACCACAGATTTGCGGCTCCGACGATATCGACTGAACCGTCGGAGCACAGCGCCCAGGGCGCAAAACCGCAAAACGTATGTATTCGGCCCTGCTAAACATTGCCCGGCAGGCGAATGGGTCTAACTATCGGTAGGAAACGGGGGGAATCACGTGGCTGCCAATCGTCGAAACGACATCTCATCGTCCGAGCGGGGGCTAGGACGGATTCTTGCGGCAGGCAATGCCCATCCGCGCACAGCTCTGCCTACCGTGGCAACCATCGTCACGACAGTAGCTGCGCTGTATTTCGGTCGTGAGGTGTTCCTTCCCATTGCCATCGCGCTGCTTTTGACCTTTGCGCTGGTGCCGATGGTCTCCGCACTGAAGCGTGTCGGCTTGCCTCGGCTGCCCGCAGTGCTTCTGAGCGTGATTGGCGCATTCGCGGCCCTGGGCCTGTTCAGCTTCATTGTTGCGACCCAGGTAAGCGAGCTTGCTCAGAACATTTCCGTCTACCAGACAAACATTCTGACCAAGGTACGTTCCCTCAAGGAGACGGGCGTTGGTGGCGGCATAATTGCCAGGCTGAGCGGGGTGATCGAGCGTGTCGGTCAGGAGATCGACAAGCAGGATGTGGCGCCGCCTGCGGCCGACAAGCCCCGGCGCGAGCCTGTTCCCGTCGAGATCGTCGCCCGCGAGAGACCTCTGGAGGTATTGCAGAACATCATCGGACCGTTGATCAGCCCGCTGGCATCAGCTGGCCTGATCATCATCGTCGTCATCTTCATGTTGCTTGAGCGCGAGGATCTGCGCGACCGGTTTATCCGCCTCGTCGGCTATGGCGACCTCCATCGCACAACGCAGGCATTGCAGGATGCCGGCAAACGGGTTGGCCGCTATCTGATCATGCAATTGGTGGTCAATATCGTCTACGCGATACCAATCGCAATTGGCCTTTGGGTGCTCGGCATTCCCAACGCGCTGCTGTGGGGGTTGCTGGCACTGGCGCTGCGCTTCGTTCCCTATATCGGCCCTGTTATCGGCATGCTGCTGCCCTTGTTTCTGGCCTTGGCGGTTGCGCCCGGCTGGTCGCTGGTGCTGTGGACCGCCGCACTGTTTGTCGTCATGGAATTGGTAACCGGCAACGTCATCGAACCGTGGCTCTATGGCTCGCGCACGGGACTTTCTCCTTTGGCAATCATCGTTGCGGCAATTTTCTGGACATGGTTGTGGGGGCCGCTCGGCCTGGTCCTTTCGACGCCGCTGACAGTTTGCCTCGTCGTCCTCGGGCGACATGTTCCGCAGTTCGAATTTCTCGACGTCCTGTTTGGCAACGAGCCCGTCCTTGAATCTCACGCCCGGCTCTATCAACGGCTCCTGGCCGGCGATCCCGACGAGGCCACTGACCATGCCGAGGAGATCCTCGAGGAGAAGTACCTGATCGATTTCTACGACACTGTCGCCATTCCTGCTCTCCTGTTGGGCGAGCAGGACCGCATGCGTGGCGTGATGGGCGATCAACAGCGAAGGCAGGTGGCGGCGAGCGCCCAAATTCTTGTGGCAAATCTTGCCGACGATGCACAGGAAGAGGCAAGCGAGGAAGATACGCCGGCAACCACCGCGGAAGGGAGCGCGAGCAGGGAAACAGATGGCGTCGAAGAGGAAGAGATCGAGTTGCCCGACGGCAAGGACATGTCGGTGCTTTGTGCCGGCGGTCGCGGCGAACTCGACGATGCCGCTGCCGCCATGCTCGCTCAGGTGCTGGAGGTGCAAGGTGCTACGGTGGCGAAGGCCAGTTTTGTCGATATGGAGCCGGCAGGTATTCGTCGTCTCGAACTAGAGGCGATCGACACTGTCGTGGTCGGTTTCCTGAACCGGGATTCGCTCAAGCATGCCCGCTTTCTGGTCCGCAGACTGAAGCGCGCCAAGGCAGGTTTGAGAATTGGGATTGTGTTCTGGTCAGACGCGGAGCAGGGCGATGTCGGGCAAGAAAGGCAAGCTTTGGCCGCCGACATCAGCGCCGATTTCGTAGCCCACGGCATGGTCAACGCTGTGCTTGGCGCACTTTCTCCAGCGCCGGCCGTTCCCCTCAAAGTCGTTTCGAAACGCCGCGATCGACGCCGTCCGGCCCCTCGAAAACGGATCCCGGCCCAGGCAACGGCCGCAACAGCCTAGCAGCACCGCCATGTCTCAGATTGCCGCGCCGGCGCTGGAATCTCTGGTGCGACGGCAAGATCGTCCCCACTCGCAACCATGGAACAATCTCGCGGCCTTGCGGTTCCTAACATCGAAGGAGAACCCCCATGCTTAGATTCCTTATCCGCCTCGGCGCGATCTACGCGGCGTTCCAGATCGGCCGAGAGTTCGGCCGCAAGGAGACCGAAATCATGCTCCTGCCGCCGCCCGTTGACTACGAGCGGCACCCCACGTCAAGAAACGAAACCGATTTCGGAGAGGCATAGGACCGCTCAATCTGTCTGGTCGATCTGGCCCATGCTGGCGCCGTCCCTGCGCGGGGCGCTTTATCGTACGAACGGACCCGGCCACTTGGCTGTTGCCAGGATCGTTTCTGGCAACGCAATAATTGAGCCGCTATCTCTGTCGCTCAAACGCGGCACAGCGAGGTTGACCGTGCGTCGAAGAATGAGTCTCAGATCCTGGCGTTGAGCCGATGGAGAAGGCATGATCAGCACGGGCAAGGACGAGCACAACCCTAAGAAAGTGGAAGGGAATGAAGCACTGGTGCTGTCAACTGCCAAAGAGACCGGCATCACCGAGGATCAAGCGCGCGACCTTGTTCGCCTGATCGGCACCGGCCGCAATTCGCTGCTCCGTGAGGCACGGCAGCTGCTCCGGCAGCGCCTGGCTAGTTTAGACCGAAGGTGCTCAGAGCACGGCTATCCCGTCGCCTTCTGCTGCCCGGCGGTCATCGCTTTGAGAGCCCGGACCACCTCTGCAGGTCCGGCGGGTTTCATCACTCTTACGCCAGACGAGAACGCTTCGTGGGTTTCCTCGAGCCCCAGGCCGGAATAGACGATGAAAGGAACCGCCCGCCCTGCCAAGGTTTTTGCCGCGTCAACAGCCTCGCCGTCCGACAGCCTGACGTCCAGGATCGCTGCGGCGGGGGTATGGTCCGCAAGAAAACGTTTCGCCTGGGAACATGTCGCCGCCAATGCCACGGCAAAGCCCGCCTCCGAAAGAGTGGACTCCATATCCAGTGCTATCAAGGCTTCGTCGTCGACGACAAGGACCAAGGGTTTGCCCATGCGCGGATGATCGCACGTTTGTAGATGGAAGACGAGTCGAGGCTACGACCCTTTTAGGGTCCGGTTCCCGTACGCAGCGGGTCGAGACCGCGAGCAATGGGAACCAACTGATCCAAGCCGCATTATATTTGGTTGGACTGGACAAGGTGTTTGGGATGCATGAAGCAACACAGGCGAATGTTGTCGCCTTCGAAAACCCGGGGGTGTCCAGCAATGACGGTCTGGATTTCGATTACAAGGATTTCTTCGAAAACGGCGCCGTTGCCCTCCATCTGGTGAACGCAGACGGCGTAATCGTGCATGCCAACCAGGCTGAGCTCGACCTTCTCGGCTATCCCGCAGAGGACTACCTCGGTTGCCACATCGCCGAGTTCTATCCCGACCGGGACGTCATAGAGGACATTTTGGGTCGCCTTGCCAATGGCGAGAAGATCGTAAGATATCCGGCGCGATTGAGGGCCAGCGATGGATCGATCAAGCACGTCGAAGTCACCTCAAGCGGACATTTCCGGGACGGCAAGCTGATCAACACCCGGTGCTTCACGGTCGATGTAACCGACTTGGTGCACACCCGCTCGGAGCTCAGGCAGCATGACAGTACCTATCACCAGATACTCGACGGCCTACCCGTCGCCATCTACACGACCGATCAGGATGGGACGATCACCTACTACAACCGCGCCGCGGCCGATCTGGCAGGCAGGGAGCCTGAAATCGGCAAGGATAAATGGTGCGTGACGTTCAAGCTGTTCACTGCCGACGGCAAGGAATTGCCGCACGATGAATGCCCGATGGCCATTGCGCTCAAGGAGAACAGGCCGGTCCGCAATCAGCAAGCTGTTGCGCAACGTCCCGACGGATCGTTTTTTCCGTTCCTGCCCTACCCGACACCGCTGCGGGACGAGCACGGCGCTCTGATCGGCGCCGTCAACATGCTGCTGGACCTGACGGACCGCCAACGTGCCGAAGAAACCAGGCAGCACCTCTCAGCGATCGTGGAATCCTCATTTGACGCGATCGTCAGCAAGGATCTCAACACCATCATAAAAAGCTGGAACCAGGGCGCCGAACGGCTTTTCGGCTACACCGCCGACGAAGCGATTGGCCGGTCGGTGACCATGCTGATCCCCGAAGACCATCAGGACGAGGAACCCCGCATTCTCCAACGCATTCGCCGCGGCGAGCGCGTCGAACCATTCGAAACGACCCGCCAGCGCAAGGATGGCAGCCTGGTTCCGGTTTCACTGACGATATCGCCCGTGCGTAACGCAACCGGGCAGATCACCGGCGCATCGAAGATAGCGCGAGACATCACGTCGACGAAGGAGAATGAATACCGCATCCGCATGCTGATGCGCGAGGTCAACCACCGGGTGAAAAACCAGTATTCGGTCATCCTGTCGATGATCCGGGAGACCAACAAGCGATCGGAGACGCCAAAACAATTTGAAACCCAGGTGCGCGAGCGCATCATGGCGTTGTCACGATCTCACGACCTGCTTGTATCGGCGGATTGGAAGGGTGCCACGATCAGCGACCTTTTGGCGGCCCAGGTCGAGCCTTTCCCGCGGGGGGATTTGATCGAAATGTCGGGCCCATCATTGGTGCTCAGTCCCAACGCAGTTCAGTATCTCGGGATTGCCTTCCACGAACTGGCGACCAACTCGGCCAAATATGGCGTGCTCTCAGGGGACAAGGGCCGGATTTCGGTCACATGGGGCATCACCGGTTCCGGTGGTTCGAGGCTCTTTCACCTCACCTGGGTCGAAAGCGATGGTCCGCAGGTTCAGACTGTCGGACAAGGTGGCTTTGGAACCGTTGTGCTGAAGCGGGTTGCGCCCGCAGCGGTCAGTGGGCAGGGAAATCTCGAACACGGTCCGCATGGCATAACATGGGGCTTGGAAGCGCCTTTGGCTTCCGTAGCAGCTTCTGCCGTCCATGAAGCTTAGAAGCAGGAAGCAGCCCTGCAACGAGCATTCGTCAATTGGAAGCCCTTGATGCGGCCTTTGCCGAGCGAAAACCCCGTTTCCGCTAAAGATCGCCAGAGCCATTGCTAAAGTCGGCAGAGCAAATCACCGGCAGAGGGCGCATTTCGTTGCACGGAACGGGACAGGACCGGCGTAGCCAGAGGCGAGGTAACTATGGACATCGACGAGTTCCGTGCGACCCTTCAGGGAGTAGAGCCCCCGGCGAATCTTGGGATGGCGCTCCACGCTCTATGGTGGGATAGACAGGGCGATTGGGAGCGGGCGCATGAGTGTGTGCAGGCCAACGAATCTGATCCGGCCTCTGTATGGGTTCATGCCTATCTGCACCGCAAAGAAGGCGACCTTTCTAATGCAGCCTACTGGTACCGCCGCGCCGGGCAGCCTGTGGCAACTGGCAAGCTAGACGCAGAGTGGGAGTCGATTACAGAATCACTTCTTGCAGGATAGTGAGGGGTCGCTCAAGGGGCAGCCTAGCGCCTCATCGCCCCCGTAGAGGCGAAACTCACCTCCGCCCGATGGGATCGGCTGGAGCCCAGGAGGTCCGAACGTTTCCGCATAAATTGATGCAGCGAGATTGTTCTCGCGATTCCGTAAGGTCTCTGTTTAATAAGCTATATCTAATATTGACTATTTTCTGTCGCTCAAAAGTCGCAGACTTCATTTTACTGATCACCGTTAGCTTCTTGGTAGCTCTCATGACTATAAACTTCTTGCGGGCGAATAGCTTTCATGCTGCCTTCGCGCACTCAGGAATCAGGGAGCTTAGGCATGGCGGAGCGGATTGCGCGTGATGGGTTTTGGGTTTTGCATCTCGCGCGCTTGCCGCAAGTCGTGTCGCTTCGCTCCAGCACTTCCGCCTTGACGATCCTAACTGTTGCCCTTGCGCTGAGCGCCGCGCCGGCTCGGGCAGATGGCGGCAATGGTAGCAGCGCAGGCGCTGGACAAGGTGGCGTTGACGGCGCGCTCGCGAGTGCCACGGGTCAGAATGCCGCCAATGGCGCGACCGCTGGTGGCGGTGGTGGCGGCATTGACCTCACGACGGGTGACGGGGCGCCAGGAGGATCGGGAGCGGTAAGTGGGACAGCCAACAACCCAAATGGCGTTGCCGGTGCCACTGGTGCTACGGGTCTGGTCATCTCGACAGACGGGACCATTGCAACCAGCATCAGCGGCGGGGCCGGCGCTTTGGGCTCCCCTGGCACGAATGGCGTCGTCAGGAGCGGCGGCGGTGGCGGTGGCGGTGTGGGCGTCAGTGCCACGGCCGACGTTACAGTCACTGGCACAGGATCGGTGAGTGGTGGCACTGGCGGCCGAGGTGGGACCAATGGCAACAGCGGCAGCGGTGGTGGCGGCGTCGGCATATTCTCGTCCGCAAACGTGTTTGTAGAGGCGGGCGGCAGCGTTACCGGCGGCACGAGTCTTTCCACAATTGGGGTCCAAGCAGGTGGTGGCGGCGGCGCAGCTGCCATCGTCCTGATGGGCGGCGGGACAATCCAGAACAGCGGGAATCTGCTCGGGGGTGCCGGTGGAAGAACAGTTCTCGGCGGCGGTGGGGACGGTGGCGCCGCTGTTCTGCTGCTTTCAGGTGGAACCGTCATCAACAAGCTAGGTGCGACGATCGTTGGCGGCAGTGGCGGTCAGGGCTCCTTGGCAGGCGGCGATGGCGCCGCAGGGATCAAGGGCGCCAACATCGCGGTCATCAATGCGGGTACGATCAGCGGCGGTGCCGTCGGCACCGGTGGCGGAACGCCGGCAGCCGGCAAAGCCATCCAGTTCACCGGCGGCGTCAATTCGCTGGAGATTCAGGCCGGCTCCACCATCACAGGCAATGTGGTCGCTTTCAGCGCCGCGGATACATTCAAGCTGGGTGGCGATATCAGCGCCAGTTTCGGTGTGTCGCAGATCGGCGCTGGCGCCAAATATGACGGGTTTGGGTTCTACGAGAAAACCGGAAACAGCACCTGGACCCTAACGGGGACGACAACTGCCGTCACGCCTTGGACCTTGTCCGGCGGGACCCTGCAAATTTCGAGTGACAACAATCTGGGCGCCCTCTCGGGCGGCTTGACCTTCGACGGCGGCACGTTGCGCACGACCACCAGCTTCGCCACCAATCGCAATGTCCTGATCAATTCGACCGGCGGGTTCGACACGGTGGCAGGCACGCAGTTGGACGTGTCAGGCCAGGTGACCGGCACCGGCACACTGGTCAAGAGCGGCGCCGGCACGCTCAACGTCACCAATTTGTCCAACAGCTATACGGGTGGCAACATCGTCAATGCAGGAACGCTTGCCGGCAACACCGTGGCGATCCGTGGCGACATCCTGGACAACGGCGCTGTCTCGTTTCTCGACCTCGGCCCCCACACCTTCGGCGGAAATATCTCCGGCTCGGGCAGCGTCGACATCGAAGGCTTCGGCACGCTGACGCTGACCGGTGCCAACACCCACAGCGGCGGCACCAAGGTCGGGACCGGCAAAAGCATCTCGGTCGCGTCGGACCAGAATCTGGGTGCCGCTACGGGCCTGCTGACACTCGACGGCGGCGAACTCGGCACGACAGCAAGCTTCGCCATGAGCCGCGATGTCAAGCTCACTTCCGCCTATGGCTACTTCCGCGCGGCGGCGGGTACGACGCTGACCGCGAATGGCGAGCTGACCGGCGTGGGCGGCGTCTACAAGGAGGGCGCCGGCACCCTGGTGCTCAAGGGCGACAGTACCTATTCCGGCCGCACCACCGTCGACAGCGGCAAGCTTATCGTCGAGGGCTCGCTCGGCAGCACCGAAACGACGGTCAACAGCGGCGGCACGCTGGGCGGCTCCGGCTCGATCGGCGGCGCGGTGATCGTCGCCGATGGCGGTGTGCTGGCGCCGGGGTCCAGCCCTGGCACGCTTACGGTCGGATCGCTCAGCCTGAGCTCCGGTTCTATGCTCGACTACGAGCTCGGCCAGGCGGGCATTGTCGGCGGCGGTGTCAACGACCTGATCGAGGTGACCGGCGCGCTGACGCTGGACGGCAGCCTCAACATCACCGATGTCGGCGGCTTCGGGCCTGGCGTCTACCGGCTAATCAATTATGGCGGCGCACTCACCGACAATGGTCTCGAGCTCGGCAATCTGCCGGCCGGTGTCACGGCCGCCGACCTGACGGTGCAGACCTCCGTCGCCAACCAGGTCAATCTCGTCAGCAGCGTCGGCACCGACTTGCTCTTCTGGGATGGTGACGCGGCCGGCAATGCCAACAATGATCTGGTCGACGGCGGCAACGGCACGTGGACGGCGACAAGCCTGAACTGGACGACGAGCACCGGCCTGGTAACTGGCGCGATGAAGCCGCAGCCCGGCTTCGCCATCTTCCAGACGCTCGGCGGCACCGTCATCGCCGACGGCAGCGCCGGCGCGCTTGCGATTACGGGCATGCAATTCGCCGCCGATGGCTACCGCATCGAAGGCGACGCCATCACGCTTGATGGCGCTGGCGGCGAGAGCATCATTCGGGTCGGCGACGGCACGGTGGCCGGAGCAGGTTACACCGCCACCATCGCCTCCGTGCTAACCGGGACCAGCAGCCTGACCAAGACCGATGCGGGCACGCTGGTGCTGTCCGGCGCCAACACCTACACGGGCGGCACCACCGTCCTGGGCGGCGTGCTATCTGTTTCAGCCGACAACAATCTCGGCGTTGCCGCTGGCGGCCTGACGCTCTCCGGCGGGACGCTGCGCAACACAGCGGCGTTCAGCTCGGCGCGCGACGTCACGCTTTCGTCGGCCGGCGGCACCTTCGACACTGTGGCCGACCTGACCTTGTCCGGTGCGATCTCTGGCGCTGGCAGCCTTGCCAAGACCGGCGCCGGCACGCTGACGCTTACGGGAACGAACAGCTATGGCGGCAACACGTTGGTCAGCGCTGGCACGCTGGTCGGCGATGCAACCTCGATTCGTGGCGACATCGGCAATTCCGGCACTGTCGTGTTCGACCAGGCGGCGGACGCCAGCTTCGCCGGCGATATCTCCGGCACCGGCGCAATGATGAAGGATGGCGCCGGCGTGCTGACGCTGTCAGGCACGTCGCTGCTGGACTGGACCGTCAATCAAGGCGGCCTCGTCTCGGCGGCCGAGCGCTTCGGTGGCGATGTCGCGATCGGCGCCGGCGCCTCCTTCACATTCGACCAAGTCGCCTCCGCCAGCTATGCCGGCGTGCTCTCGGGCGCCGGTACGTTCATCAAGGACGGCCAAGGCACGCTGCTGCTTGCGTTGGACAACTCAGGCTTTACCGGCGCCACTGCGGTCAGCGGCGGCACGCTTGCCGCGGGCGCTGCGAACGCGTTCAGTTCCTCCTCGCAGTTTTCCGTCGCCTCGGGCGCCACGCTCGATCTTGCCGGCACGTCCCAGACGATTGCGGGGCTGAGCAACGCCGGAACGGTGCGCATCGCGGGTGGCGTCCCAGGCGACACACTTACCGTAAGCGGCGACTATGTCGGCAATAGCGGCGCCGTCGTTCTCAACGCTGCGCTCGGTGGTGACGGTTCGCCGACAGACATGCTGGTGATCGCCGGCAACACGTCAGGGACGGGTACCCTTCAGGTCGTCAATTTCGGCGGGTCGGGCGCCCAAACGGTCGGAGGCATCAAGATCGTCGACGTCGGCGGCGTCTCGAACGGCAGCTTCTCGCTCGACGGCAATTATACCTTCGAAGGCGATGCAGCGGTCGTCGCGGGCGCCTATGCCTACAGGCTTTACCAAGGCGGCGTCAGCACACCGGCCGATGGCGATTGGTATCTGCGCTCGGCCCTGGTCAACGGCGATCCCGATCCGCAGCCGCTCTATTCGCCCGGCGTGCCGCTGTACGAGGCCTATGAAGGGGTGCTGCAGGCGTTCAATGAACTGGGCACCATGCAGCAACGCATTGGCAATCGGTCGTGGGGCGAGGGTGCTACGCCGCAAGGTGCGGACCTGCCAGGCCAGGGCTCGGTCGACGGCAAGGCGATATGGGCGCGCATCGAAGCTGCCCATGCCGAGATCAAGCCGGAGACGTCGACCTCCGGCACGAACTATGATGTGACCACCTGGAAGCTGCAGGCCGGCGTCGATGGCCTGCTGCACGAAAGCGACGCCGGTACCCTGATCGGAGGGATTACGGCCCACTACGGAACCGCGTCGTCGGACGTCTCCTCGATCTTCGGGGCAGGGTCGATCGCTGCCACCGGCTACGGCGTCGGCAGCACGCTCACCTGGTTCGGCAGCGGTGGCTTCTACGTCGACGCGCAGGCCGAGGCGACATGGTATGACAGTGACATCCGGTCGGCCACGCTGGGCACCACGCTTGCGGACGGCAACAACGGTTTCGGCTACGGGCTGAGCATCGAGACCGGACAGAAGATCGCCCTCAACGGCAACTGGTCGCTGACGCCCCAAGCCCAGCTTGTCTATTCGTCGGTCGACTTCGACACGTTCACCGACCCGTTTGGCGCCGTCGTGTCGCCCGGCAGCAGCAACAGTCTCGTCGGCCGCCTCGGCCTCTCCGCGGACTATGAAGACCAGTGGGTGGACGATGCGGGGCAAGTCAGCCGCACGCACATTTACGGGCTCGGCAACCTTTACTACGACTTCCTCGACGGAAATGATGTCGATGTGTCTGGCACGAAACTGGTCAGCGAAAATCAGGCGCTGTGGGGCGGTGTCGGCCTTGGTGGCTCGCTGAGCTGGGCGGACGGTCGCTACGCCGTCTTCGGAGAAGGGACAGCGCGGACAAGCCTCAAGGATTTTGGCGACAGCCATGCCCTGGGCGCCAAACTCGGGTTCGCTGTGAAATGGTAGCGGCGATCGAGATGGACATGTCGACCTTGGCTTGAGGGTCGGGCCGGCAAGGCTGCCGAGGTCTATGGAATCCGGACTTGCGGTCATCCGGCTCGTCGGCCCTGGACGTTTCCTTACCGGCTGCCGGCATCAAGTACCAGGCTCGCATCCGAAGCACCCTGGCGGTCGATCACAGGGATGCCAGCGCGCTGGACATGCGCTCCAGTCCTTGGCGCAACAGAGGACGCGGGCAGCCGACATTCAGGCGAATGAAGCCTTCGCCGCCAGGCCCATAGACGCGGCCGTCATAGAGATTAACCCCGGCCCGATCGACAAAGAATTTCTGAATTCCACCCACTCGGCGATCGAGCGCGCACGCATCCAACCACACCAGAAACGATGCGTCGGGCCGCATGGGCGTGATGCCTGGAAGGTGTTCACCGGCGAACTCGCAAACCAGATCGATGTTGCCGGCGATGTAGCGCGTGAGTTGGTCGAGCCACGGCGCGCCGCTGCTGTAAGCAACCTCCAGGGCCAGGCGGCCGAAAAAGTTCGCATTCACCATGAATGACGCCTGCATTGCGGCAAGAAGCGCCTCGCGGCGCTTTTTGCTGGCTACCGAAATCGTTGCCGAAGGAACCCCGGCAAGATTGAAAGTCTTCGTTGGAGCGGTGCAGATGAACGATTTCTCCGCAGCATCTTCCGAGATGGAGGAGAAGACGATGTGAGGACGATCCGACAACCTTATGTCGCAGTGAATGTCGTCGGATATCACCAGGATTCCATGACGCTCGCAGATGTCGTTGAGCGCCGCCAATTCTTCGCGTGTCCAGGCCATTCCGGCAGGGTTGTGAGGATTGCACAGCAGGAATGCCTTGGCGCCGCCGGCCGCCAGTTTCTCGAAATCCTCGAGATCGAGCTCATATCTGTTGTTCTGCAGCCTCAGCCGGTTCGTAAGGAGAACGCGGCCGTTTCCCTGAACCACTTCGAAATAGGGCGAGTACACGGGCGACTGCACAATGACGCAGTCACCGGGCTTGGTGAAGGTTCGCAGTATCGCAGCCACGGACGGCATGATCGCCGGCGCGGGAAGCAAGTTCTCCAGTTTCGGCGACCAGTTGTGCCGGTGCGCGAACCACGATTGCACGATCTCATAGTGGCGCGGATCGCGGCGTGTGTAGCCGTAAATGCCATGCTCCGCGGCCTCGCGCAGTCGCGCGATGACGGTTTCCGGAGCGCGGAAGTCCATATCCGCCGTCCACAGCGACAGCAGGTCCTGGCCCTCGACCTGGGGAGAGAACTCGTCCCACTGGTTGGCCCATTTGACGGATCCGAACTGCTGACGGTCGTGGATCTGGTCGAAATCTATTCCCGCGATATGTCGTTGCCCAAGCGCCGATGCGGGCGTGTCTGCACAAGCCATTTGATAGTCACCTTGCCGCGGGCATTGCTTGCGGCATCATCAGCGCCTCCTAGGATTTGTGGCCACGCGCCAATTGGCGCTCCATAGATTGCGAGTAACGCGACATGCCGAAGCAAAAGCTCCAGTAGACCAGCCCCGCAAAGAGGTAGCCGGTTGATGAGATCGTCGGGCCTGCCCAGTTCGGATCGACGCGCGCCGTTTCGACGGCCTTCAGAAAATCCGCGATGCCGACGACGGCGACCAGAGTCGTGTCTTTGAACAGACCGATGAAGGTCGAGACGATACTCGGTATGACGATCGTCAACGCCTGAGGGAGGACGATCAGGCGCATCATGTCGAAGTAGCCGATCCCGAGCGCCTTGGCCGCTTCGTGTTGGCCCTTCGGGATCGCCTGAAGGCCGGCTCTCACGACCTCGGCCATATAGGCGGACGAGAACAACGCTATCGCGATGAGCGGGCGCAACAGACGATCAGGTGTCAGATAATCCGGGACGAAGAGCGGCATCATGAAGTTCGCCATGAACAACACTGTGATAAACGGCACGCCGCGGACGACTTTCGATGAACGTGACGCAAACCGTCTTGACGAAAGGGAGTTCCGACCTGCGCCCAAGCGCCAGGATAACCCCGATCGGTAGCGAGAAGACGATACCCACGATCGACATCAGCAACGTGATCAAGAGACCGCCCCAGAGCGTCGTATCGATGACAGGCAAATGAAGCCAGGCAACGCCGCGCACGAGAACGAACGCGGCCACGGGGTAGACGAGGAAGAACAGCAACGCCGCCACTTTGCGCCGCGGAGCCTTCGTCCACAGGAGCCAAACGATGAGGATGGCGCCGATCGCCTGCGCAAGGTCCACGCGCCACCGCTCGGAAACCGGATACGCGCCGTATCGCAGGTAGTCGAACTTCTCGGCGATGAAAGGCCAGCAAGCCCCCTGGCTGTTCGCACGGCAAGCTTCATGGCCGCCGCTCCAGACCGCGTTGAAGATCGCAAAGCTCAGGAAGTGATGCAGCAGCCACGCGGCTAGGAGGACAAAGCATATTGTCAGCGCGCCTGAAGACGGCGTCGAAAACAGGTTCTTTTTCATCCAGCTCACTGGACCCGGTCGAACGTCCGCGGGAGGCGCCATGGCTGGTATGAGCGCGCTGACGTCAACTGGCGAACGCATGGACTGATCGCTCATCCGTCACCTTTCAACGATTGCAAAATGTCGGTTACACGCGTTCATGGCCAATGACGTGGCAAGGGAGATAACGAGATAGACCGACAGGGTAATCGCCATGACCTGGACGGCGGCTCCGGTCTGGTTGAGCACCGTGCCTGCAAAGATCTGAACGAGGTCGGGATAGCCGATGAACACGGCAAGCGACGAGTTCTTGATGAGATTGAGATACTGGCTTGTCAAAGGGGGAATGATGATGCGCAGCGCCTGGGGAACGACGACCAGACGAAGCGTCTTGCCCGGCGCCAGCCCCAGCGCATGCGCAGCCTCGGTCTGGCCCTTTGGCACTGCCTGGATTCCACCTCGCACGATCTCGGCGATGTATGAACCGGTGTAGACCGACAGACCGATCAGGAGAGCGGCAAACTCCGGATAGAGCTGATGCCCGCCTTGAAAATTGAAACCCCGTAGCTGCGGGGCGACGAGCGAGACCGGCTCGCCAGCCGCCAGGAAAAGGACCAACGGAAATCCTATCAAGGTCGCCAGACTGACCAGAAGCACCGGCAGCTGCCTGCCCGTCCGTCTCTGGACGCTCCTGGCGCGAAACCAGAATGCAACGCAGCAGGAAATGGCCGCAACGAATGCCAAGCCCACCAGCCCCGCTCCCGGATGCAGATGAATCTCCGGAACGATGAGGCCGCGATTGTTGAGGTAGATGCCGCCGGGAATGGCGATGGACGCCTTCGGCGAGGGCAACGGCTTGAGGACGGCGTTGTACCAGAACAGCAGCTGCAGCAATAACGGAACATTGCGCACAAGCTCGACATAGGCGGTCGCCACCTTCGAAACGATCCAGTTCGGCGACAGGCGGGCAACGCCGATGACGAAGCCAAGCAAGGTCGCAAACAGGGTTGCGAGGACACTGACGTAGAGGGTGTTGACCACTCCCACCCAGAACGCCTGACCGTAGCTGGACAATGCATCGTACGGTATCAGGGTTTGATTGATGTCGAAGCCGGCAGACTCATTCCAAAAGTCGAATGAGAGCGGAATCCCCCGGACCCGCATATTCGATGCAGTCTGCATGCCGATGCCCAGCGCCAAGGCCAGCAGGCAGCCGGCGAGCAAGAGCTGGTAGAAGATGCCCCGCACCTTCGTATCGTGCAGCGACAACCTCCTGCGCGACGGCGCGGGAAGCGACAAATGGGACATGGGCTGTTCCTATCGGGTCCGTGCAAGGCGCTGACGGTAACACGCCAGCGCCTTGCAACCATGCCTTTGCCTAAAGCGCGTCGCCATTGAACGGACTCAGGCGACGCGCTTTAGGGTCTTCGTTATGCATGTCGTGTCTCAAAACCGGGGCCATTTTTGAGCGACATGCGTTAGCGGATCGGCGGAGCGTATTGAACGCCGCCTTGGTTCCAGAGCGCGTTCATGCCGCGCTCCATTTTCAGCGGCGAATCCTTGCCGACATTGCGATCGAACACTTCGCCGTAATTGCCGACCTGCTTGATCACCTCGACCGGCCAGTTATCGCCGAGCCCGATGTCCTTGCCTATGCTGCCGTCCACGCCTAGCAAGCGGCGGATGCTGGGGTTGTCCGACGATTTCATGGCATCGACGTTCTTGGAGGTGACCCCGTATTCCTCCGCGGCCACCATGACGTAGAGCGTCCACTTCGCCACATTGAGCCACTGGTCGTCACCCTGCCGCACGGCCGGGCCAAGCGGCTCCTTGGAGATCAGCTCGGGAAGAACAATGCTGTCGTCCGGCTTGGCCATGCGAAGCCGCGACGCGTTCAAGGTGGAGGTGTCTGCGGACAAGACGTCGCAACGTCCCTCCTCATAAGCCTTCACTACAGCTTCCTCGTCCGCGAAACCAACCGTCGTGTACTTGATCGACTGCGAGCGAAAATAGTCGGCAAGGTTCAACTCGGTCGTGGTGCCCTGGGTGACGCATATCGATGCGCCGTCAAGTCCCTTGGCTGACGTGATATTGTCCGCCTTGCGCACCATGAACCCCTGGCCGTCATAGAAATACGTGCCGGCAAACAGTATGCCTAGCGACGTATCGCGGGACGATGTCCAGGTTGCGTTGTGGGCGAGAATGTCGATCTCTCCCGACTGCAAGGCGGTGAAGCGATCCTTTGGCGTCAATGGGATGAACTTGACCTTTTGCGCGTCCCCGAGCACGGCAGCGGCCACGGCGCGACAATAATCGACGACAAATCCGGTCCATTTGCCTTCATTGTCGGGAAGGCTGAAGCCAGCCGTGGCCGAATTCGTGCCACAGGTCAGCACGCCATTTTTCTTGACATTATCGAGGGTTGCGGACCACGCCGAGGAGGCGGTGCACGCGATGGCGAGGGCAAGTAGGCCCTTGAACGTTGATCTCATTTCGGCATTCCCCTGTTATTGTTGAAGGGAATGTGCTCTCCAGCCCAAGTATTCGTCAAATCGATTGTTCTCATGGTGAAAATGAGCGCTGCTCATAGTTGCGAAGCACTCCCAGCTGAGAAGCGGTTGAGTGGTGAAGCAGCGCGCGCGACCTATTTTACGGCCGACCCCGGTGCTCCGACGGTGCCTTGGTGTCTCTTGCTCCGCGATTCGTTGTAGATTCCCACGATGATTTCCCGGAGCCACCTGGTTCCCGGGTCATTCGCCATCTGGCGGTGAACGATAAGCCAGGCATTCACATTCGCTATCGGAAGGGGTGGCGGGACCAACGTCACCTCACTCCTCTCATCCAGCATTTGCAGGATGGCATCACCGCAATGGGTAATCAGTTCAGTGCCGCGAAGCGCCCAGGGCAGCACCGGATAGTTCGAGATGGTCGCAACGACATTGCGGCGAAGACCCATCTGTTTGAGGGCGGCATCCGCGAGGCCTTCCGCCAGGCCATCTGCGGAAATCTGGAGGTGGGAACTGGCCAGATAGGTTTCCAGCGTCATTGCGCTTCTGGCGATCTTGCTTCCGCTCCACACCGCGCAAAACAATCGGTCCTGGCCAAGCTCCACCTTCAAGAGACCTGGGTCGTCGCGTATCGCTGCTCCCGTCAGCGCGCAGTCAACTTGTCTCAGATAGACCGATGAACCGATTTCGGGTCCGTTTGCGGGAATGACGTTCAGCGTCGCGCCAGGAGCTTGCCTGGAAAATTCTCGAATGAGGCCCGGGATGAAAACCATGGCATGATAATCTGTAAGTCCAACGCGAAAGTTGCGCCGCGTCGTTGCTGGATTGAAGATCTGATGCCGGTCGATCGATGCGCGGATCGTTGCGAGTGCGGCGGAAATATTCGACAGCAGCTCAACTGCCCGGGGAGTTGGCCGCATCTCGCCGCCATCTCTGGTGAACAATTCATCCTGCAATAGATACCGAAGCTTCGACAGGGAGTGGCTTACAGCTGATTGTGTTCTGCCCAATTCGGTAGCCGCCCGCGTCACGCTCCTTTCCCGCATCATCACGTCAAAGACCCGCAATAGATTGAGGTCGATATCGTTATAATTCATGGAATTACCTCATCTGCGACCTGAGACCGCACCAGGCGGCACTAACGCGTTGGTTGCGACGGTGACAGATGGGGCACGAAGAGTGAAGACAGAGGTTCGGCGCTACGCCTTTGAAACTCTGGCGGACCAGGTGACGACGACCGCCGCATCGCTCCGCGGCATTTCTGCGCCTGGCTTGGCGAGCAAGCCGGCAATCCGCCATGAACCCAGGGCGAGCATGTGAAGTAAAGTCAGCCGCACCCGCTGGGATGGGAAATCGCAGCGGTTTCAATGGTTTGATAGTGGCGGAGAGAGCGGGATTCGAACCCGCGTTACGGTCTCCCGTAAACACACTTTCCAGGCGTGCGCCTTCAACCACTCGGCCACCTCTCCGTCCTTGCATTCGCGCCGGCCGGTTTTGCCACGCGGGTTGGGGAGATGCATCCCTTTGGGATTTGCGGGAAGACCCGCTTGATGGACACCGCCAACCAGCGGATGCCCTTCCCGGCGCCCGTCAATCAAACAGGCGCGGGGCTCATCTAGTCGATCCGGCGCCGAATGCCAAGCCATAACGGCAGTCTATTCGCTTTGCCGTCCACGCATCGTTTCGCGGGGCGTTGAACGCCTCCGCTTCTAAGGCGCTTCGGTTCTGAATGGTGTGCACGGGCAAGGCGGCAGGGCCGGCCGTGCTTGACTTCGCCCCTCGCCACCTGTCGAGTGCGGCGGAGGCTTTGCGGGGGCAACGTCCAGACATGACATCGAGCAATGAACAGCCGGCCAGCGGAACGCCGGCCGGAGGCATGCCAGGCGGGCTGACGCCCGCAGGGCGTCCGGACAGCGGGCTGTCCTTCGTGCCCGTGGTCTGGCTCCTCTTCGTCATGGCATGGTCGGTCTACTGGCTGGTCTCGGCGCGGTGGCTGTTCGAGAGTTCCGGCCTGCCGGACAGGGTCTTCTATTTCGTGCTTGGCGGACTGGCCTTCGACATCGTCACCATCGTGTGGGGGCTTTATCTGCTCGGCCTCGCCTTAAGCCGTTCCGCGCGCTTTCCGCGTCATTTCACCATCTGGCAGATCACCACCATCGCCTGGCGGCTGGCCGAGCAGGTCTATGCGCTGACCGTGGCCGATTTCACCGTCTCCGCCAGGGAGCTTGCGATCGCCGCCACCGAAATCGTCATCGGCCTTTTTTGCATTTACTTGCTGCGCCGCCGCGACGAGGCCAAGGCCTTTTATGCAAGGCCGGAAGCGCAGGCACCGTCAGCCTTTAGTTCGATCGTCGCCGCCCTGGCCGGCATCATCCTCGGCGCCGTCGTCGGCACTGTCGCCGGCTTCGCGCTCGGCGCGGGGATCGCCGAAGCCACCGACATCAGCTGTTTCGAAGGCGGCTGCGGCTACTTCGCGGTGTTCATCGGCCTTGCCGGGCTGGTGGTCGGGGCCATTGGCGGCGGCGTCCTCGGCGTCTGGCTCGTCCATCGGCGGAGCCGAAAAGTGGCCATAGGCGGGCGATAGGCTTCAAATTCGCGTATGGCGATTGCACGCCGGGCGTGCGCATTCTATTCCTCGCCTTTGACCGGAAGGTCCTCGGGAGGAACTTGAGGACCGGGGAAGATTTCGATGCTGCGTTTTTTGTTTCGCCTCGCGGCCATGGTCGCACTCTCGGTCGCCGTCATCATGGCCGTGCTCGACGCGACGCGCTCGGTGGCGGCTTCCGCATTGGTCATGACGCCGCTGAATTCGAGCTGGCTGGCGGTTTCGCCCGACACCCGCGCGGGCTTCGAGACCTTCGTGCGCGCCAAGGTCAATCCGATGATATGGGATGGCGGCATCGCCTGGGTGCTTGCCCAGCCCGGGTTTGCCGTGTTCGCGGTGCTTGCCTTCATCCTCTATGCGATCGGCTACCGGCGCCGGCGGCGCGGCGGAGAATTCGCGCCGGGCTGATGGGTTGTCCCAGCGGACTTGCGACGACAATGTGGCAATCGCCCACAGCTGTCACCGTCTTGGGCATGTTTTTCCAACGGGGGGCATGCTTTTCCAAAAGGTCAAAATTCCGCGTGAATTTTGTTTCGGGCCGTGCCAGATTGCCTTGAGCGGGAGGGGAGTACACTCCTGGCTGATGCCGCATGCCTGCCGGAGAACCGGGCAGGCGGACGGCGCGTAACGGAAAAAAATAACCGACAGGGTGTGGATCACATGAAACGTATCGTTCTCGGCCTCCTGGCCGCAACCGCAATGGTTCTTCCGGCTTTCGCCGCGGATGTCCAGCCGGCCATCCTCTACGATCTCGGCGGCAAATTCGACAAATCCTTCAACGAGGCTGCCTATCACGGCGCCGAAAAGTTCAAGACCGAGACCGGCACCGCCTATGTCGAGTTCGAAGTGTCGAACGCCTCGCAACGCGAGCAGGCGCTGCGCCGCTTCGCCGAGGACGGCCGCAACCCGATCGTCATGGCCGGCTTTGCCTGGGAGGATGCGCTGAAGGTGGTCGCGAAGGAATATCCCGATCTCAACTTCGCCATCATCGACGATGCCGTCGATATGCCCAATGTCCGCTCGCTTGTGTTCAAGGAAAACGAAGGCTCCTATCTCGTCGGCATCCTGGCGGCGATGGCCTCGAAGTCCAAGAAGGTCTCCTTCATCGGCGGCATGGACATTCCGCTGATCCGCAAGTTCGAATGCGGCTATGTCGGCGGCGCCAAGGCAGCCGGTGCGACCGACGTCATCCAGAACATGACCGGCGACACGCCGGCGGCGTGGAACGACCCGGCCAAGGGCGGCGAGATCGCCAAGACGCAGATCGACCAGGGCTCCGACGTGGTCTATGCCGCGGCCGGCGGCACCGGTGTCGGCGTGCTGCAGGCGGCGGCGGATGCCGGCAAGCTCGGCATCGGCGTCGATTCCAACCAGAACGGCCTGCAGCCCGGCAAGGTGCTGACCTCGATGCTGAAGCGCGTCGACGTGGCCGTCTACACCGCCTTCATGGACGGCAAGAACGGCACCTTCAAAGGCGGCCTGCAAAATCTCGGCCTCAAGGAAGGCGGTGTCGACTACGCCATGGACGACAACAACAAGGCGCTGGTCACCGACGAGATGAAGGCTGCCGTCGAAAAGGCCAAGGCCGACATCATCGCCGGCACGATCCAGGTGCACGACTATACCGCCGACAACGCCTGCCCGTATTGATCTGTATCCATTAGAGTTGAAACCGCCGGGCGAGAGTCCGGCGGTTTTGTTTTTGGGTTTTGACGGGGGCCGCAACTTGAGAGGCGAGAGTGAAGCCGACCATCGGACCGATGACCGAACGCGATGTTGATGCAGTGGCGCGACTGCGCATCGCCGCCTTTTTCGAGGGCAGCGCAAGAACGCTGAATGAGGAAGTCGCCGGGCTTCGCGAGTTGCTCAATGGAGATGGCTTCGAGGCGGCGCTTGTGGCGCGGATAGGGGAGGTCCCGGTCGGGACCTGCCTGCTGGTTCGCCACGAAATTGAACCCGCGCATGAGCTGACGCCTTGGCTGGCGGGATTGGTCGTCGATAGCGACCACCGCGGCAAAGGGATCGGCCGCGCGCTGGTTGCAGCCATCGAAGCGCATGCAACCGCGATCGGTGTGGAGAGGACCTACCTCTATACGTGGGTGGCGCGAGACTTCTATGCCGGGCTCGGTTGGGCAGTGGTCGAGTCGTTTGAGCAGGACGGCTACCCGATGCTGCTGATGTCGCGCGAACTCGGCCTATAGCTGTCCGACGAGATAACCCAGCGCGAATACCATGATCAGCGCGATGGCGATGACGGCGCCGCGTCGGCCACCGAGCGAATGCACGCCGACGCCATAGGGCTTCCGCTCCAGTCTGCCGATCACCGGCTTCGCTTCGTCCTGGCCAACCACACGCATCTGCGGCAGTTCGGCGATGCGTTGCGAGATCAGCCGCCAGCGATCGCTGCCGCCCGATGGCGCACCACGGTCGAGGACATGCATGCGCTCGGCCAGCCGCATCACCGTGTCGCGGAAGGCGGGATCGATCTCCAGGTCGCGCTCGGCACGCTCGCGGTCGCGATCGTTCATCAGGCCAAGCACATAGTCGCCCGCCCGCGTAACGCGATCGCTTTCACCGGCCATCGGCTTCTCCTTGCTACCAGTGCGGCGGTTTGGTTATCGGCACGTCGGGTGCCGATTGTTCCTCCAGCGCCATGAAGCGCCCGGTCAGGGCATCGAGCTGGCGCTGCACGCGTTCGATCACCGTCCACTGTTCGGCGATCTGGCCCGACAGTTCCTCGATCGTCTTTTCCTGCTCGGCGGCGCGGATTTCCAGCGTCGTCAGCCGGTCGACAGGCATGATCATTCGAAACTCCCCAGGTCCTGGTGCACGCAGTTGCAGCATGATGCGACTGTCGAGCCTTGCATATTAGTGAATGTGAAGGTCTGCGGCCACGTTCGAAATTGACAAGCGCACCGGGATTTGTCGAGAGTGGCCACTGCGCCGCCAATTGGCACGGGTGGGGCATCATGCTAGGCGTTTTGACCAAGCGATAAAAAAATAAGAGTGGGACAGGCTGCATGGCGCAAGCCGCAATCGAACTGATCGGCATCAACAAGAGTTTTGGCGCCGTTCGCGCCAATCGCGACATCAATCTGGAGATCGCACGCGGCACCATCCACGGCATCGTCGGCGAGAACGGCGCCGGCAAGTCGACGCTGATGTCGATCCTCTACGGCTTCTACCAGGCCGACAGCGGCGAGATCCGTGTCGGCGGCAAGGCGGCGTCGATCAAGACCTCCAACGACGCCATCGCGCTCGGCATCGGCATGGTGCACCAGCACTTCATGCTGGTCGACAATTTCACCGTGCTGGAAAACATCATCCTCGGCGCCGAAAGCGATGCGCTGTTGAAAAAGAGCATCGCCAAGGCGCGCTCCGAACTGGAGCGGCTCGAGCGCGAATACGGGCTGGAAGTCGATCCCGACGCCATCATCGAGGAATTGCCGGTCGGCCTGCAGCAGCGTGTCGAAATCCTGAAGGCGCTTTATCGCGGCGCCGAAATCCTGATTCTCGACGAGCCGACGGGCGTGTTGACGCCGGCCGAGGCCGACCATCTGTTCCGCATCCTCAGGCAATTGAAGGACCAGGGGAAAACGGTGGTGCTGATCACCCACAAGCTGCGCGAGATCATGGCCATCACCGACAATGTCTCGGTCATGCGCCAGGGCACGATGGTGGCGACGCGCGAGACCAGCAAGACGACAGTCGGCGAACTGGCCGAACTGATGGTTGGGCGGCGCGTGCTGCTGCGGGTCGAAAAGGGCGAGACGGAGGCCGGCGCGGTCAAGCTGGCCGTCAAGAACCTGACGGTGAAAGACCAGCGCGGCGTCACCATGGTCGACGACATCTCCTTCGATATCCACGCCGGCGAGATCGTCGGCATTGCCGGTGTCGCAGGCAACGGCCAGTCCGAACTGCTCGAGGCGATTTCCGGCATCAGGCGCGCGGTTTCCGGCTCGGTGATGCTCGATGGCAAGCCGATCGACCTGACCGGGGCCGCCGATCCCGGCGAGTTGCGCGACCGTGGGCTCGCCCATGTGCCGGAGGACCGCCATCATGTCGGCCTGGTGCTGGCCTTCGAGGAGAACGAGAATTCGATCCTCGGCTACCATGACGACCCGCGCTACCTGAAAGGGCCGTTCCTCAACATCGACGCCATCATGGCTGATGCCAAGGACAACATCGAGAAATATGACATCCGGCCCGGCAATCCGCGTCTGAAAACGGCGAATTTCTCCGGCGGCAACCAGCAGAAGATCGTGCTGGCGCGAGAAATGGAGCAGGACCCCGGTGTTCTGATCGTCGGCCAGCCGACACGCGGCGTCGATGTCGGCGCCATAGAATTCATCCACAAGCGGCTGATTGCCATGCGCGACCAGGGCAAGGCGGTGCTGGTGGTGTCGGTCGAGCTCGACGAGATCCGTTCGCTGTCGGACCGCATCCTGGTGATGTTTGCCGGGCGCATCGTCGGCGAACGTGGCCCGGAGGCGACCGAAGGCGAGCTTGGCCTGCTGATGGCAGGCATCGATCGCCAGGAGGCGGCAGAGTGAGCACGCCTTACGCCAAACTGCCGGCCTGGGCCGATTATGGGCTGATCCCGCTGATCAATCTGTCCGTGGCCTTCATCGTTGCCGGTTTCGTCGTCATGCTGGTCGGCGAAAACCCGTTTCGTGCCGCCGTCATCCTGGTCGAGGGCGCTTTCGGCAAGGGAACCGGCATTGCCTTCACGCTGTTCTATGCCACCACCTTCATCTTCACCGGCCTGTCAGTGGCGGTGGCCGCACATTGCGGCCTGTTCAACATCGGGACCGAGGGCCAGGCCTATATTGCCGGCCTTGGCGTGGGCGTGGTCTGCCTCGCCTTCGACACTGTGCTGCCGTGGTGGCTGACCTTTCCGCTGGCGATCGTCGCCGGAGCCGCCGTCGGTGCGCTGTGGGCGCTGATTCCGGCCTATCTGCAGGCCAAGCGCGGCTCGCACATCGTCATCACCACCATCATGTTCAACTTCATCGCGGCCTCGATCATGGTCTACCTCCTGGTTGGGCCGTTGAAGCCGGCGGCGTCGCAGGCACCGCAGACGCGCAACTTCCTCGCCGGGGCCGAGCTGCCGAAGCTCAACTGGATCATCGAACTGTTCGGCGCCAAGATCCGCTCGGCGCCGTTCAACATCTGCTTCCTGCTGGCGCTGCTCATGGCATTCCTGGTCTGGCTGCTGATTTGGCGCACCAAGCTCGGCTATGAGATGCGCACCTATGGCCACAGCCCGAAAGCGGCGCGTTATGCCGGCATTTCGGAGACCCGCATCATCATCATCGCAATGATGATTTCGGGCGCGCTGGCCGGCATGATGACGCTGAACCCGGTGATGGGCGACCAGCACAATGTGGCGATCGATTTCGTCTCCGGCGCCGGCTTCGTCGGCATCGCCGTGGCGCTGATGGGCCGACTGCATCCGGTCGGCATCGTGCTGGCGGCGATCCTGTTCGGCATGCTCTACCAGGGCGGCGCCGAACTTGCCTTCGAAATGCCGGCGATTTCCCGCGACATGATCGTCATCATCCAGGGCTTGGTCATCCTGTTTGCCGGTGCGCTGGAGCACATGTTCCGGCCCTATGTCCAGGCGCTGTTCGCCTCGTTCAGTCCAAGGTCGGTCGGCATCGAAGCGGTCAAAGGGAAGGGCGCCTGAGATGGACGTCTTCATCGCCATCGTGCAGATCCTGGACTCGACCATACGCCTGTCGGTGCCGCTGCTGCTCGCTTGCCTCGCCGGCCTCTATTCGGAACGCGCCGGCGTTTTCGACATCGGGCTGGAAGGCAAGATGCTGGTCGGCGCCTTTGCAGGTGCGGCCGCCGCTTCGGTCTTCCATTCGGCCTTCCTCGGTCTCGGCATGGCGATCGTGATGTCGGTCGCCTTTGCCCTGGTGCACGGCTTCGCCTCGATCACCCATCGCGGCAACCAGATCGTCTCCGGTGTGGCCATCAACTTCGTCGCCGCCGGCTCGACCATCATTCTGGGCCAAGCCTGGTTCCAGCAGGGCGGGCGAACGCCGGCGCTGCAGCCGGGCGAGCGTTTCGAGGCCATCACTCTGCCTGGTGCTGCCGCGATCCACGATGTGCCCATCATTGGGCCGATCTATTCCGAGCTGCTCTCTGGCCATTCGATTCTGGTCTATCTCGCTTTCGCCATGGTGCCGTTCACCTGGTGGGTGTTGTTTCGAACCCGCTTCGGCCTGCGCCTGCGCGCCGTCGGCGAGAACCCGGCCGCCGTCGACACCGCCGGCATCTCGGTCGCCTGGCTGCGCTACCGGGCGCTGATCTGCACCGGTGTGCTGACCGGCATTGCCGGCGCCTACCTCTCGATGGTGCAGAATGGCGGCTTCGTGAAGGACATGACCGCGGGCAAGGGCTACATCGCACTGGCGGCGCTGATCTTTGCCAAATGGCGACCGGTCAACGCCATGTTCGCCTGTCTTCTGTTCGGCTTCCTCGACGCGGCGGCGATCCGCCTGCAGGGTTCGCCGCTGCCGTTGATCGGCAAGGTGCCGGTGCAGTTCATGCAGGCGCTGCCCTATGTGCTGACCGTGATCCTGCTTGCCGGCTTCATCGGCAAGGCGATCCCGCCGCGCGCCGGCGGCGTGCCTTATGTCAAGGAACGTTGATCCGGGCGCCCAGGAGCACTGAGCCGAACATGCGGCTGGTGCTCGAAAGGCGCCAGCAAAACGCAAATGGCCGGGTTTTGACCACGATCGTCGGAGAGAACGTCTAGATGTCGCATGATCTGTTCGAAGCCGCGCAGGAGGCCATGGCCAAGGCCTACGCGCCCTATTCGAAGTTTCCGGTGGGTGCGGCGTTGCGCACCGAGGACGGCCGCGTCTTCACCGGCGCCAACATCGAGGTCGCGTCCTATCCGGAAGGCTGGTGCGCCGAGACCACGGCGCTCGGGCATTATGTCATGGGCGGCGGCGGCAAGATCGTCGAGATCGCCGTCATTGCCTCGCGCATGGCCAAATGCTCGCCCTGTGGCGGCTGCCGGCAAAGGCTGGCGGAGTTCTGCCGGCCGGACACAAAGCTCTATCTTTGCGACAACACCGGCGTGGTCGAGACCGTGACCATGGGCGACATGCTGCCCTACGGGTTTCGTGGCGACATTTTGAAGTGAGAGTTGGCTGATATGAAGGAAGCTCTGGACCACCTCGTTGAAAGGCTGGACGGGTTGGCGCCGACCACCGCCATGGTGCTGGGGTCGGGCCTTGGCGGGCTTGTCGACCAGGTCGAGAATGCCGTGCGCATCTCTTATGCCGACCTGCCGGGTTTCCCCCGCAGCGGGGTGACTGGCCATGCCGGCGAGGTGGTCGCGGGGCTTTTCGCCGGCACGCCGGTGCTGATGCTGTCCGGCCGCGCCCATTACTACGAGCACGGCGTTGCTGCTGCAATGCGGCCGGCGCTGGAGGTGCTTGCCGGCATCGGCATCACCAAGCTGATCCTTACCAATGCCGCCGGCTCGGTCGATCCCGACATGCTGCCAGGATCGGTGATGCTGATCACCGATCACATCAATTTCTCCGGCTCCAACCCGCTGATCGGCGAGCCGAGCGACCGCCGCTTCGTCGGCCTGACCGAAGCCTATGATGCCGGCTTGCGCGCGGCGATCGAACGGGCGGCGAAGGCGACAGGGACGGCGCTGCACAAGGGCGTCTATATGTGGTTTTCCGGTCCGTGTTTCGAAACCCCTGCTGAAATCCGCATGGCGCGCATCATGGGCGCCAATGCGGTAGGGATGTCGACCGTGCCGGAGGTCATTCTCGCCCGCTTCCTTGGGCTTCGCGCAGCCGCCTGTTCGGTGATCACCAATCTCGCCGCCGGGATGACCGGGGCGGAACTGTCGCACCAGGAGACCAAGGACATGGCGCCGATCGGCGGCGCACGGCTGGCGACGATCCTTGCGCATGTGTTCCAGGATGGGTTGCCGGAGCCAAAGGGCACCTGATGCTTCCCCAGGAAATCATCCGCCGCAAGCGCGACGGCCAGAAACTGTCCGCACAGGAGATTTCGGCTTTTGTCGCGGGCGTGACTTTGGGCAGCGTCTCGGACGGCCAGGTCGGCGCCTTTGCCATGGCAGTGTTCTTCAACGGCATGAACCGCGACGAGGCGGTGGCGCTGACGCTCGCCATGCGCGATTCCGGCGATGTGCTCGACTGGTCCGACCTGCCGGGTCCGGTCACCGACAAACATTCGACCGGCGGCGTCGGCGACAATGTCTCGCTGATGCTGGCGCCGATCGTCGCCGCTTGCGGCGCCTATGTACCGATGATCTCCGGCAGGGGCCTTGGCCATACCGGCGGTACGCTGGACAAGATGGATGCCATCCCGGGCTATATCAGCCAGCCGGATATCGCGCGCTTCCGCAAGACGGTGCTCGAGACCGGCTGTGCCATCATCGGCCAGACCGCCGATCTCGCGCCCGCCGACCGTCGGCTCTATGCGATCCGCGATGTGACCGGAACGGTGGAATCGGTGCCGCTGATCACTGCTTCTATCCTGTCGAAGAAACTCGCGGCTGGCCTGCAGTCGCTGGTGCTCGACGTCAAGGTCGGCAATGGCGCCTTCATGGAGAAGTCGCGCGACGCGACAGCACTGGCCAACAGCCTGGTCGAGATCGCCAACGGCGCCGGCCTGAAGGCCTCGGCGCTGGTCACCGGCATGAACGAGCCGCTGGCGTCGGCGGCCGGCAACGCGGTCGAGGTGCGCAACGCCGTCGATTTCCTCACCGGGAGGCTCCGCGACAAGCGACTGGAGGATGTGACGCTGGCGCTGGCCGCCGAGATGCTGCAATCGGCAGGGCTGGCGTCGTCCAATCAGGACGGTCTCAGGCGCGCGGCCGAGACGCTGGCCGGGGGCGGCGCGGCGGCCGCCTTCGCACGTATGGTCGCAGCCCTTGGTGGTCCCGCCGATTTCGTCGAGAAGCCGGAAAAATATCTGCCGAAAGCGGCGGTGGAGTTTGCGGTCAAGGCGACAGGCAACGGTTTTGCCACCGGTATTGCCACCCGCGATATCGGCCTTGCCGTGGTCGGGCTCGGTGGCGGGCGCACGCGGCCGGACGACGGGATCGACCATGCGGTCGGCATCACCAGGCTGCTGCCGCTCGGCGCCGAGGTGCGGACCGGCGAGCCGCTGGCGCTCGTCCACGCCCGCACGCAAGCGGAGGCCGAAGCGGCCGCAGCCGCCGTGCTTTCGGCCTATACGATCGGGGCGTCGAAACCAGCCGCCGACAAGACTGTCATCCGGCGCGTGCTGCCGCGCGGGTAGCGGAACGCGCTACTGCACCAGTAACAGTGTGCCGTTTTCGACCTGGTATTTTGCCAGCCGCTGCAAAAAGCTCATGCCAATGAGGTTGGTGCGCAGAGCCTTGTCGTCGAGCACTACCGCCTGGACGTTGTCGACGCTGATCTTGCCGATCTGCAGGCGATCGATGTTGACCACGGCGGCCCTGATCGCGCCATTGGCGGTGTTGACCTGCTGGTTGAAGTCCGACGGGTTGAGCGAGATGCCGATGCGGCGCGCCGTCGAGGTGTTGATGGCGACCAAAGTGGCGCCGGTGTCGATCATGCCGTCGACCTGGCGGCCGTTGAGCTTGAAGGCGGAGGTGAAATGGCCGCGCTTGTCAGCCGCCACCAATACTTTGCGCCCAGTGGGCAGCGGTGCGGCCGGCTTGCCGGGAACCGAGGCCATGTTCAGTTCGGGCTGAGGCTGCGCGGACGGCTTGCCGGCGACGGTCGACTTCAACAGGTTGTCGAGAATCTGCGGGTTCGACTGATAGACGATCGGGATCGATGCCGACGTTCCGGCGAACACGCCCAGAATGAGAAGCTTGCGCAGCATGAACGGACCTTCGTGAAGGCCCATTCTTGCCCACGTATGGTGTGTGCCGCTTTAACGCCAACCCGAAACCGCGGCTTTGCGTAAACGGGCGGTAAACGACTGGATGCCAGCTGGCCTTGCCAGCCGCCGTCATTTAGTTCCGTACATGCGGTCGCCGGCATCGCCGAGGCCGGGCATGATGTAGCCCTTCTCGTTGAGCTGGCGGTCGATGGAAGCGGTAAAGACCGGGACATCCGGATGCGCCTTGGTGAAGCGCTCGATGCCTTCTGGCGCCGCCAGCAGGCAAAGGAAACGGATGTTGGTGGCGCCGCGCTCCTTCAGCTTGTCGATGGCCGCGATGGCCGAGTTCGCGGTCGCCAGCATCGGATCGACGACGATCACCAGCCGGTCGGCGAGATCGCTCGGCGCCTTGAAGAAATATTCCACCGCCTCCAGCGTTTCGTGATCGCGGTAGAGGCCGACATGGGCGACGCGGGCCGCCGGGACCAGGTCGAGCAGGCCTTCGAGCAGGCCATTGCCGGCGCGCAGCACCGAGGCGAAGACCAGCTTCTTGCCTTCCAGCGTCGGCGCTTCCATGGTTTCCATCGGGGTTTCGATGGTCGTCGTCGTCAGTTCGAGGTTGCGGGTGACCTCGTAGCCGAGCAGCAGCGAGATCTCGCGCAGCAGCCGCCGGAAGCCGGCGGTCGACGTCTCCTTCTTGCGCATGATGGTCAGCTTGTGCTGGACAAGCGGGTGGTCGACGACGGTGACGCCCTGCATGGGTTGCTCCAGTGAATGGTGAATAGTGAATAGTGAATAGTGAGCAGGTTTGCGAGTCCCGATGGATCGATCATTGCCGTTGACAGGCCGAAGCGCCGGCAAACCAATCACCAGTCACCAGTCACCAGTCACCTCTTCGCATCGAGCCGGGCAAGCAGCGCGCTTTTCGTCTTCCTGTCGACGAAAGCCGCCTCGATCGCGGTTCGGGTGATGGCGGCCAGCGCCTTTTCGTTCATGGCGAAATGCTCGGCGGCGATGTCGTATTCGCGCTTCAGCGAAGTCCAGAAATAGGGCGGGTCGTCAGAATTCAGCGTCACCTTGCAGCCGGCTGCCTGCAGCGCAGGGAAAGGGTGATCGGCGAAACTGTCGTAGACCTTGAGCGCGATGTTGGAGCCGGGGCAGCATTCCAGCACGATGCCCTCATCGGCGATGCGCCGCACCAGATCGGGGTTTTCGATGGCGCGCACGCCATGGCCGATGCGCGACGGGCGGATATGGTCGAGTGCGGCCTGCACCGTCTCCCATCCGGTCAGCTCGCCGGCATGGATGGTGATGCCGAGGCCGGCTTCGCGGGCGATCTCGAAGGCCCTGACATAATCCTCCATCTCGCCCATGCGCTCGTCGCCGGCGACGCCGAAGCCGGTGACCAGCGGATTTCCGCAGCGCGCCGCAAAGCGCGCCGCCTGCTCGATCGACTCGACGCCGACATGGCGTACGCCGGTGACGATCATGCGGCCCTCGATGCCGGTCTTGGCTTTGGCGCGCAGCATGCCTTCGCCGAGCGCATCGGTATAGGCCTTGGGCGACAGGCCGGCCCTGACGGCATGGTCGGGCGAGGTGAAGACCTCGGAATAGATGGCGCCGTCGCGGGCAAGGCTGGTCAGATAATGGTCGGCGAGGCGGGCATAATCCTCCTCGGTGCGGAACAGGTCGGCGGAAAAATCATAAGCCGCCAGGAACGAGGTGAAATCATGCCAGACGAACGAGCCGTTCTGGATATAAAGCGAGGTGTCCTTGCCGTATTTCTGCGCCTGGCGGACGACGAGTTCGGGCGCCGCTGCCCCCTCGATGTGGCAGTGCAGTTCCGCTTTCAAAGGCATGCAGTTATCCCGTCTCATCAGTCCAGGCCGTAAAGCCCACCACCTGGAAGCGCGGCCGAACACCGCGCCTTAAACAATAGCGCCCGCACCATCGATCGGCTATGGTCCCGCCGGTTTTATGACGGATCAAAATAATGTCAGTTGAGAGAACCACGGCCGCGGGCGGCATGGAAACCTCCTATGGTTTCAAGAAGGTAGGGCCAGGCGACAAGCAGCCTCTGGTCAATGAGGTTTTCCACAAGGTGGCGAAGCGCTACGACCTGATGAACGACCTGATGTCGGCCGGGCTGCACCGGCTGTGGAAGGATGCCATGGTGACATGGCTCAATCCGCCGAAACGTCCGGGCTGGAAAGTGCTCGACGTGGCCGGCGGCACCGGCGACATCGCCTTCCGCATCGTCGACGCCAGCCATGGCAACGCGCATGCCACGGTGCTCGACATCAACGGCTCGATGCTCAGTGTCGGCCGTGACCGCGCGGAGAAAAAGGGCCTGTCCGGCAACACCGATTTCGTCGAGGCCAATGCCGAGGAACTGCCTTTCACCGATAGCACCTTCGACGCCTACACCATCGCATTCGGCATCCGCAACGTGCCGCGCATCGATGTCGCGCTGACGGAAGCCTTTCGCGTGCTGAAGCCCGGCGGACGGTTCCTGTGCCTGGAGTTTTCCGAGGTCGAGATGCCGCTGCTGGACAAGGTCTACGAAGCCTGGTCGTTCAACGCCATTCCGCAGATCGGCAAGATGGTGACGGGCGAGGGCGAACCCTATTCCTACCTGGTCGAATCGATCCGCAAATTTCCCAATCAGCAGAACTTTGCTGCCATGATCACCCGCGCGGGCTTCGAGCGCGTGTCGTTCCGCAACTATTCCGGCGGCATTGCCGCCCTGCATTCGGGCTGGAAGCTTTGAGGCACCACAGTTTGCAGCAGCAGGGTAGGCGATGAGCAGCGTCGGCGCCGCCTTTCGGCTCGCACGGGCCGGCTGGGTGCTGGTTCGCGAAGGCGTGATCGCAGCATTGCCGGGCGACGAACTCGGCGGCCTGCCGAAATTCGGCTGGCGCATGGCCCGGCTCTTCACCCGCCGCCGCGCACTCGCTTATGAGCGCAGCGACCGGCTGGCCAAGGCGGTGGTCCGGCTCGGACCCTCCTACGTCAAGCTCGGCCAGTTCTTGGCGACGCGGCCCGATGTCGTCGGCAACGACATGGCGCTCGACCTCGCCATGCTGCAGGACAAGATGCACACTTTTTCGCAGGCGGAAGCGGTGGCGGCGATCGAGGGCTCGCTCGGGCGCAAGATCGGCGAACTCTATACGCAGTTCGGCGGGCCGGTCGCGGCGGCCTCCATCGCCCAGGTCCATCCCGCGCAGGCCATGCATGACGGTGTCGATACCAAGGTGGCGGTGAAGGTGATCCGGCCTGGCGTGCGCCGCCGCTTCTTTCAGGATCTCGAAAGCTATTTCCTCGCCGCCCGGCTGCAGGAGAAATACATCCCGTCGTCGCGCCGGCTGCGGCCGGTCGAGGTGACCGAGACGCTGGCGCAGACCACCAAGATCGAGATGGATCTTCGCCTCGAGGCGGCCGCACTTTCGGAACTGGGCGAAAACACCAAGGACGATCCGGGCTTCCGCGTGCCGTCGGTCGACTGGGAGCGCACCGGGCGCGATGTGCTGACCATGGAATGGGTCGACGGCGTCAAGATGAACGACATCGCCGGCCTCGCTGCGGCGGGGCACGATCTGAAGGCGATCGCCACCAACCTGATCCAGTCGTTCCTGCGTCACACGCTGCGGGACGGCTTCTTCCATGCCGACATGCATCCAGGCAATCTGTTCGTCGAGGCCAATGGCAATATCGTCGCCGTCGATCTCGGCATTGCCGGACGGCTCGGCAAGAAGGAGCGCCGGTTCCTCGCCGAAATCCTCTACGGCTTCATCACCCGCGACTATTTGCGCGTCGCCGAGGTGCATTTCGAGGCCGGCTACGTGCCGCGCCAGCACAATGTCGCGGCTTTCGCGCAGGCGATCCGCGCCATCGGCGAGCCGATCCACGGCCAGCCGGCCGAGACCATTTCGATGGCCAAGCTTTTGACGCTGCTCTTCGAGGTCACCGAACTGTTCGATATGGCCACGCGGTCGGAACTGATCCTGTTGCAGAAGACCATGGTGGTGGTGGAGGGCGTCGCGCGTACGCTCGACCCGGCCTTCAACATGTGGAAGACGGCCGAGCCGGTGGTCGGCCAGTGGATCGCCGGCAATCTCGGGCCGAGCGGCCTGCTGATGGACGCGCGCGACGGCGCCAAGGCGCTGCTGGCGCTGGCCCGCCAGGCGCCCGATCTTGCCGCCCGCACCGAACGGCTGTCGCGCGAGATCGATTTTATGGCCGAACACGGCCTGCGCTTCGACGAAGCGACATCGCGCGCCATCGGCAAGGCCGAAGCGCACTACTCCCGCTCCGGCCGGATGGCGCTGTGGGTCATCGCGCTGACGCTGGTTTACATCGCGTGGAAGCTGCTCTGATCGCTTGCAACGCTAGCAATTATGGTGCTAGCGTTGCAGTCGCGGTATTGATGTCACGGAGCAAGTCATGGGCACCATTACTGTCCGCAATCTAGCTGACGACGTGAAGCAGAAATTGCGTGAGCGCGCTGCGGCGCGCGGGGTGTCGATGGAGGAAGAGGCGCGTGATGCGCTTGCCAAAAGCGTGCTGTCGGCGGAAGCCGGCATGCCCGAGAGCGAAACCCTCTATGCAACAATCCGCCGCTTGGTTGAGCCTCATGGAGGTTTTGACATCGATCTGCCCCAGCGTGGTCAATCCACAAAAACGCACAAAACCCTCGACGGCAAGCGCATCCTGCTGATCATCGGCGGCGGCATCGCCGCCTACAAGGCGCTGGACCTGATCCGCCGGCTGCGCGAGCGCGGTGCGGCGGTGCGCGTCGTGATGACATCGGCGGCGCAGGAGTTCGTCACCACGCTTTCGGTCGGCGCGCTTTCGGCCGACCATGTCTTCACCGAACTGTTCGACCGCAATGACGAGCACGATGTCGGCCATATCCGCCTGTCGCGCGAGGCCGACCTTCTGGTGGTGGCGCCAGCCACTGCCGATCTGATGGCCAAGCTCGCCAACGGCCATGCCAACGATCTGGCCTCGACGGTGCTGCTCGCCACCGACAAGAAGGTGCTGATGGCGCCGGCGATGAACCCGAAAATGTGGTCGCATGCCGCGACGAGCCGCAACCGGGCGACGCTCGCCAAGGATGGCATCGCCTTCGTCGGCCCGGCCAAGGGCGAGATGGCGGAAAGCAACGAGGCGGGCGAGGGCCGCATGGCCGAGCCGCTGGAGATCGTGGCAGTGATCGAGGCACTGCTCGACAGCAGGCCGAAGCCGCTGGCCGGCCGCAGGATCATCGTCACCTCGGGGCCGACGCATGAGCCGATCGACCCGGTGCGCTACATCGCCAACCGCTCTTCGGGCAAGCAGGGCCATGCGATTGCGGCAGCGCTGGCGAGACTGGGCGCGGATGTACGCCTGGTCTCCGGTCCGGTCGGCATTGCCGATCCGGCCGGCGTTGTGACGACACATGTCGAGACCGCGGCCGAGATGAAAGCGGCCGTCGAACAGTTGTTGCCGGCGGACGCCGCGGTCTTCGTAGCTGCCGTCGCCGACTGGCGCACCGCTGGCACGGCCGGCGAGAAGATCAAGAAGGTGGCGGGCCAGGGCCCACCGGCGCTGCAAATGGTCGAAAACCCCGACATTCTCGCCGGCGTCGGTCATCACGGGCAACGGCCGGGGCTGGTTGTCGGCTTCGCCGCCGAGACGCAGGACCTGATTGCGAATGCCGAGGCCAAGCTGAAGAAGAAGGGCGCCGATTTCATTGTCGCCAACGATGTCTCGCATGAAAGCGGCGTCGGCCCCACCGGCGTCATGGGCGGCGACCGCAACAAGGTGCGCATCGTCTCGAAGGACGGTGTCGAGGAATGGCCTGAGATGGGCAAGGACGAGGTGGCGGCGCGGCTCGCCGCGCTCATCGCCGAGCGTTTGCAAGCCTGAGCGGCCGCTGGTTCCGCAATCGGGCAGGCCATGGTCTTGCAAGCAGCCTTGTGGCCGAGGGCATTTGACGCCGACAGCGCCGGCGGAATGCTGTCGCCAAATTCTCGATCGGCCGTGCCCTCAGCCTGGCGCCAGTTGCGGCCGGCGTGCCTCCAAAGCCATCTTCAACGCCGCCAGGCAACCGACAATGCCGAGTGGCACGAAGGCCAGGTACAGCCAGCCGGCGACGTGCGCTGCTGCCTCGCGGTTCAGTCCGTCCGAAAAGCCGCTGGCATTGGCGATGATGCCGGCCATGGCGGCGCCCACGGCGTAGCCGATGCGCTGCATGGTCGGCACGGCGGCCGAGGCGATCGTCTGCTCGCCGTCGCGGGCCGAGGCGACGATGATGCGGGTCAGGAAGGGCCATGACACGCCGAAGCCACCGCCTTGCAACAAAGCGCAGAGCAGGATCACCGGGATCGAGCCGGCGGGGATGGCATAGGCGAAACCGGCGAGGCCGGCTGCAATCATCAGCGCGCCGATGACGAGGATCTGCCGTTCGCGCTGCAGCGGCGCATTGGCGACGGCGATCGACAGGATTGACCAGGCGATCGATTCGGCGGCGATGATGTAGCCTGTGGTCAGGATCTGGATGCCGTGCAGCGTGGTAAGCAGAAGCGGCCCGTAGATGGAAAAAGAGACTGTCGCCACCGAGAAGGCGGCAACCATGCTCATGCCGCTGCCGACCGGCGAGCGCCATGAGAACAGGCCCGACGGGAACAGTCGCGATTGCGGCTTCATGGCGTCGACGAAAACGAACAGCGCCAGGCCGGCGAGGCCGAGGACCAGCAGCAGCGACGATCGAAGCAAGGCGACGTCGACGCCTGCGGTGGCGATCAGCACGACGGCGATGGCGAGGCAGCCAAGGGCTGCATAGGGGAAGGGCGGCGAGGTGCCGGCGGCGGCTTGCGGCTTCGTCGCTTCCGGCGTGTTCAGGACGATGAAGCTTGCCGATGCCATGGCGATGCCACCCAGCACGAAGACGCCGAAGGCCCAGCGCCAGGACAGGAGCTCGACCATGATCGCGCCGAGCATCGGGCCGCTGAACGCGGCGACGCCCCAGATCGCCGACATTATGCCGAACAGCTGTGGCCAGATGTTGCGGTTAAACAGCCGCTCGACCGAGACGAAGGCCAGCGACACCAGCGCACCGCCGCCGAGCCCCTCGACAAGACGGCCGCCAAGAAACACCGGCATGGACGGCGCGGTGGCGCAGATCAGGGCGCCCACGGCATAGAGCAGGGCGGCGACCGTGACGTTGGAGCGTAGAGCGGCATAGCTGACCAGCCGCCCGGCCGCTGCGCCGGCGACAATGGCGCCGAGCTCGTAGACGGCCAGCGACCAGCCGACGAACTGCACACCGGCGAGGTCCCCGACCATGGCCGGCATGACCGTCGCCACCATCGTCTCGTTGGTGGCGTGCAGCAGGATGCCGAGGCTGATGAAGCAGAAGCGCGCGAGGTCGCCGCTTGCCCACAATGCCTGCCAGTCGACCTTGTTGCTGGTGATTTCAGTCATTCTTTTACCCTGCCTTTGCATATCTCGATGCCGGCGCATGGCGCCAGAAGCCAGTCGGGCTTACCAGCGGGGCCATGCGCGCTGTTTCAGTCAGGCGAGTTGTAAAACCTCAAGCGCAGTTGAGCTCAAGTGGCTTTTTGTCGAAGTGCAGACGGGCGAGATTGGCCGGAAGCCTCTCCGCTTGATGCGCTGGTCAGTTCTCAATGCTGCGCAGCTGAAACTGGCTGGCGCCGATCGCAATGTTGATACCGGTCTGCGTCTGCAGGCTGAGCGGCTGCAGGGTGAAGGCCTGCGAGGAGCCGCCGACCAGGAGATTGGCGCCGGCGCCGACCGCCGCGGTCACTTCGGCGCTGGCGCCGATATAGTCGCCGGCCAGCGCGCCGGGCGCATAGATGTTCCTCAGCGGCGTCAGCACCAGCCATTGCATGACGGTCTGCTTGGTGGTGCCGATGTCGAGCCCGTATTTGTTGACGGCGCCGAAATAGGCTTCCGGCGAAAAGCTCTTGTCGGCCGGCGTGAAGGTGCAGCTCAGATCCTTGCTGGAGCCGAAAACGAAGCCGGTGCCGCCGCCGATGGCGCAATCGAGCACACCGAGTTCGATGCCCTGGTCTTGCGCTTGGGCCTGGGCGGTACAGATGATGGTGATAGCGGCGGCGATGGCTGGTTTCAGCACGGCGGATCCCCCAAAAAGCATACGGCGCGAAACAGTAACCTGTTCCGCGCCGCGCGTAGAGGGATCAGTCGATCCTTATTTGCCGATGCTTATTTGAACGAGTGGATCAGCTCCAGGGAGGTCACGGCGACCGCTACATTGACGCCGGTCTGCGCCTGGACGCTGAGCGGCTCCAGCACAAAGGCGCCGTCGAGCCCGCCGACCAGCAGATTGGCGCCGCCGCCGGTCACTACGCTCGCCTCGGCGTTGACGCCGTAATAATGGCCGGCAAGGTCGCCCTCGTCATGGCCGCGGGTGGCGGCCAGAACCGCCCACACCAGCTGGCCCTGATGCGTCTGGCCGAGATCGACGCCGAGCTTGGAGATCATCCCCGTGTATTTCTCGGACGGCCCATGGTGATAAGGGCGGAACGTGCAGTCGACGCCCTTGTTCGACGTGATGACGTAACCGACGCCGCCGTCGATGGTGCAATCGAGCGTGCCGAGCTGAAGCTTGCCGGCGCTGGCGGGAACGGCAAGCAGCGTCGTGGCAAGTGCCGCGGCACAGATGATTTTCTTGATCATGGGTCAGTCCTTTCGAAAATGCCTTCAACAACGGTTGAATGGCCCGGAGCGTTCCGCTGAAAACTTGGCGCGATCAAGGCAGGGGTTAACGCTTTGCCCCCGGTGGTTAAGATTGGGTGATAGTGGGGTTTTCTGGATACGCATCCCTAGCGGAAGCGCTCTGCGCTTTCCGCGGAGAAACCGCTCACGCGGCGCACTGCATCAGGAATGGAACGTTGTTATAAAAGGCCGCCGATGGCGGCGCGCCGGCTGCATCTCAGCCGGCGGTGGCGCCCGATGTGCGCGACAGGCCGTCCTTGGCCGGCTGGTAGGTCGGGTCGAGATGGACGGCTTCGCGGTAGGCCTTCGAGGCCTTGACCTTGTCGCCGCGGCGCTCGTAGATCAGCGCCTGGTTGGACCAGGCTTCGGCGTTCTTGCCGTCGAGCTTGATGGCCATGTTGAAGTCGGAGAAGGCGTTGTCCTCGTCATTCATGGCGAGATAGGAGAGGCCGCGGCCGTTGTAGGGTTCGGCGGCGTCCGGCGCCAGCGAGATGGCGGTCGAGAAATCCTCGATGGCAAACTTGTGCTGGCCCTGGCTTTGATAGATCAGGCCGCGATTGTGGTAGGCGCGGGCATCCGTGGTGTCGAGCTGGATCGCCTTCTGGAAATCGTTGAAGGCCTGCTGGGTCTGGCCTGCCTTGCGATAAAGGTTGCCGCGGCCGATATAGGCGGCGTCATAATTTGCATTGATCTGGATCGAGCGGTTGTAGTCGGCAAGGGCGGCCGCCTGGTTGCCGAGGAAGCGCTGGATCAGCGCCCGGTTCGAATAGGCCTGGTAGAAATTCGGGTTGAGCTGGATGGCGGTGTCGAAATCCTTCAGCGCCGCCTGATACTGGCCGCCACGGCCATAGGCCGAGCCGCGCACATTGTAGCCTTCCGGATCCTGCGGATTGCGCTGGATCACCGCCGACAGCGAGGAGATGTTCTCGCTCGAGCCTTGCGCCTTGTCGATGTTGTTGAATTCGCCGGTCGGAACGCTCTGGCAACTGGCAAGCACCAGGCCGGACATCAGGGCTGCCGCCAGGGCCAAACCGCGCATTGTGGTTCTGCGCTCTACGCCGATTGCGTTCATGTCTGCCCTGTCCTCACTTCAGCCGCGCCGTCCAGGTCCCCCTCCGGGCCGGGTCACAGATTGTCGTAACAAAATCTAGAACGCCGTTTGCGCGTTCAAGGAACGGCCTCCAACAGAATGGCGGCGCTCCAAACAAAAAGGTGGCGGCGATTCCGCATCGCGCCACCTCAGAGTATCCTTCGAAAAGGACGAAAAATTGGCGTCAGAACCGCGGCGGACGCGGAGCACCACCAGGACCACCGGCGGCGCCGGCAGCAACCGGGCGGGGCGTCATCGGCAGCAGGCCTTCGCGCTGGGCGCGCTTGCGCGCCAGCTTGCGGGCGCGGCGAACGGCTTCGGCCTTTTCACGGGCGCGCTTCTCGGAAGGCTTCTCGTAATGGCCGCGCATCTTCATTTCGCGGAAAATGCCTTCGCGCTGCATCTTCTTCTTGAGAGCGCGAAGCGCCTGATCAACGTTATTGTCGCGGACGAGTACCTGCACGGGCAATCCTGTCTTTCGGGTTTGATATCAACAGGCAAGTGGCCATAGCCACATGCCTCCGCGGCGCTTTACACCACGAATTGTGGCGGCTGATAGCAGAATCAGGCCGCGCTGTCCACACTGGAAATGAAGGACAACCGCCAATTTGCCACGGCAGGCCCGAGATAGGGCGCCAACTAGGCGCTGGCCAGATGGAGCCGTGCGAAATCCTCGAAGAATTCGCCGTAATCGCAGGTAATTTCCTCACCGGCTGATATATCTCGGGTGGCGGTGGCGCCGCCATATTGCGAAAAATCCGTGTTCGGCCGCTCGGCGTGGTTCATGAAGCGGCCATTGTCGACTTCGTAGACCATGAAGCCGGGACGGTCGGGGCTCGGATAGGCATAGCGATCGAGCAATTCCTTGAGGTGCGGCGGCGCCGCCTCGTATTTGTCCATCGGGATCAGCCGGTCGAAATCCGGATCGAGCCGCCAGATCGAGGCGCCCTTGCTGATCGGCTCGGCGGCGAACACGCCGACGCCTTCGATTGCGCTCTGGGCGACATAGGTCCTGATAAGCAGCATGTCCGTCCTCCTCACCCGAAACCGAATCGCCAAATCGCGTGGAAAAAGCAAGTCCGGTTTCGGGTTCTATGGCTGATCGGCGCGGGCGATGATCCGCGAAATGCTTCACGTCCGGGTGATCGAGACGCCGCCATCGGCAAACAGCGCCGATCCTGTGGTGAAGCTCGACGCATCCGATGCCAGGAAGAGCGCAGCGCGGGCGATCTCTTCAGGCACAGCGACACGTTTCAAGGCATGCAGGTTTTCCACGAAAGCGCGTGATTCCGGCGTCTTGAATGTTGCCGACGGCGTGTCGGTGCCACCCGGCATCAGCGCGTTGACCCGCACGCCCCTGGGGCCGTATTCGGCGGCCAGCACCTGCGTCAGGCCGATCAGTCCGGCCTTGCTCGCGGCATAGCTGGTCATGCCCGGCATGCCGACTGTGTGACCGACGAAGGTCGAGGTGAAGATCAGCGATCCGCCGCCGCGTTCGACCATCGCCGGCACCTGGTATTTCGCGCCGAGAAAGGCGCTGGTCAGATTGGCGTCGAGCGTCTCGCGCCATCCGTCCAGCGACAGTTCCGAAATCGGACCCATCGTTCCGACGGAGCCGACATTGTTGAAGGCGATATCGAGCCCGCCGAATTTTTCGACGGCGAGATCGACGAGGGCTTTTGCATAGGCTTCGTCGCGGACATCGCCGGCAAGCGCGACTGCCGTGCCGTCGGCGTCCTCGATTTCGACGACCAGCGCATCGAGTTCGGCCTGGCGGCGGGCGGCGATGACGACCCTGGAGCCTTCTTCGGCGAAGAGTTTTGCGGTGGCGCGGCCGATGCCGGAACTGGCGCCGGTGACGATCGCTATTTTATTGGTGAGTGCGAACATTTTTTACATCCTTTCATCGCGCCGGCTGTGCCGGCAACCGGGATGTTGATCGCAGTTCGGGACGGTGCTAGCCACCCGATACGTGCTCGACTTGCTGAATGGCTTCGCAGCGGCACAAGCGCCGCGCGCCGGACTATTGCTTCAGCAGCCAGCCGAGGCGGTCGAGCGAAAATGCGTAGCTGATGGCGATGAGCAGCGTGATGACAACGCCCGTGGTCGTGTGACCGGCGGCATAGAATCCGGCTGCACCGCCAAACAGGATGGCCAGTTCAAGCACCAGCCTGACTGCGCCTGGTACAGGAACCGGCGCGCGTCCGGACCGGCTCGGATCGCCGCGCACCGCGAAGGTTCCCCACAGCGCAGCTGCAATGAACGGCAAGGCCAAGGCGAAGAGCCAGCGCCACCATCCGCCGGAGAGGCTCCAGCCGGCAAAGCCGAGGCCAAGCAAGGCGGCAAGTTCCAGCAGGAAACGCAACGTCAGATTCCACCAGGCGTTGCCCATATTCGTCCTCCAGAGTCTCGCGATCGCCAGTGTGTCCGAACGCAGCCATGCCTGCCAGCCCGGGCAGGTCTTTTCCACCGCGGCGCAAAACGGCAAGCGCCGTCGCAAACAGCGCAAGGGTGGAAGCGCCGTTTCGCTAGTGATACACCTCGCGCGCCGGGGCTGCGTAAAATACCCCACCGCCATTTGCGAGGCTGGAACGTTGAAAAAATATTCGGTATTCGCCATCGCCCGCGAGGCCATGCGCGGCCACAAGGGCTGGGAGGAACAATGGTCCTCGCCGGAACCGAAGAAGGAATATGACGTCATCATCGTCGGCGCCGGCGGTCATGGCCTGGCCACCGCCTACTATCTCGCCACCGTGCACGGCATCACCAATGTCGCGGTGCTGGAAAAGGGCTGGCTAGGCGGCGGCAACACCGGGCGCAACACCACCATCATCCGCTCCAACTATCTCTATGACGAGAGCGCCGGCATTTACGACCATGCGCTGAAGCTGTGGGATGGGCTCTCCCAGGAACTCAACTACAACGTCATGTATTCGGCGCGCGGCGTCATGATGCTGGCGCACAATGTGCACGACATCCAGGTGCTGAAGCGCCATGTCCATGCCAACCGTCTCAACGGCATCGACAATGAATGGCTGACGCCCGAGCAGGCGAAGGAATTCTGCCCGCCGCTCAACATTTCCAGGCAGGCGCGCTATCCCGTTGTCGGCGCCGCCTTGCAGCGGCGAGGCGGCACGGCGCGTCACGATGCGGTGGCCTGGGGCTATGCGCGCGGCGCTTCGGCGCGCGGCGTGCACATCATCCAGAATTGCGAGGTCACCGGCGTCAAGCGGGCGGCCAATGGCGCGGTCATGGGCGTCGACACGACGCGCGGCTTCATCGGCGCCAAGAAGGTCGGTGTGGTGGCTGCAGGCCATTCCTCGGTGATCATGAACATGGCCGGCGTGCGCATGCCGCTGGAAAGCTATCCGCTGCAGGCGCTGGTGTCGGAGCCGGTCAAGCCGGTGGTGCCTTGCGTGGTGATGTCGAACACGGTGCACGCCTACATCTCGCAGTCCGACAAGGGCGAACTGGTGATCGGCGCCGGTACCGACCAGTATGTCTCCTATTCGCAGACCGGCGGCCTGCACATTTTGCAGCATACGCTGGACGCCATCTGCGAGATGTTCCCGATCTTCACCCGCATGAAGATGCTGCGCTCGTGGGGCGGCATCGTCGACGTGACGCCCGACCGTTCGCCGATCCTGGCCAAGACGCCGGTATCAGGCCTCTATGTCAATTGCGGCTGGGGCACGGGCGGCTTCAAGGCAACGCCCGGCTCAGGCCATGTCTTTGCCCACACGATTGCCAAGGACGATCCGCATCCGATCAACGCGCCCTTCACCATCGAGCGCTTCCGCACCGGGCGCCTCATCGACGAGGCAGCAGCGGCGGCGGTGGCGCACTGATGATGGTGGAACTGGCTGTAGCGGTGCCGCTGGTGCTGGCGGGGGAGCAGGACCTGTTCCATTTTCCGTCACCGGACGAGGTGCGGACGCAGCCGATCAGCCGCGCCGGCAACGAAGCCAATTGGCCGTTTTCGATCGACGCCGGCATTCTGGCATGCGTGTGGAGCGGTGGCCAGAAGGTGGTCATCTTCATGGAGAACAGGCCCTCCGATCTCGGCGAGGACGACACATTCGATGCGCGCAGCGTCATCGTAACGACCGATCCGTTTCAGCTCACGATCGGCAACATGGCGTATCGCGAGCTGTTTCGCCCCGCCGCAAGTGTAGAGGAGCGCATTCGGCTCGTCGCGCCTTTTGCGGCGATGGGCCAGAGGCTTTGCAACCAACCGGCCGGCGCGCATGTCGGCCACGGCGAATTGTAGGAACGAACGATAATGCTTCTCATCCGCTGCCCCTATTGCGAGGAAGAGCGCCCGGAGCTCGAGTTCCGTAACGCCGGCGAGGCGCATATTGCGCGTTCGGCCAACATGGCGGGCGAGAGCGACGACGACTTCGAAAAGTTCTTCTTCATCCGCTCGAACCCCAAGGGCATCATCCATGAGCGCTGGCGCCACATCCATGGCTGCGCGCGTTTCTTCAACGCGGTGCGCGACACCGTCACCGACAAGTTCGTCATGACTTACAAAGCCGGCGAGCCGAAACCGTCCAAGCTGCCCAAAAACTCCAACGAAATGGCTTCCAAATGAGCGGCGCGTTCCGCATTCCGAGCGCCGGCCGTCTCAGCCAGGCCAAGACCGCGCGGTTCTCTTTCGACGGCCAGTCTTACACCGGCATCGAAG
This sequence comes from Mesorhizobium sp. M0052, assembly GCF_040323255.1. Classification (NCBI taxonomy): domain Bacteria; kingdom Pseudomonadati; phylum Pseudomonadota; class Alphaproteobacteria; order Hyphomicrobiales; family Phyllobacteriaceae; genus Mesorhizobium; species Mesorhizobium sp. M0052. Next base: position 58,404 of record NZ_JAMYUS010000030.1, read on the forward strand.
GCGACACGCTGGCCTCGGCGCTGCTTGCCAATGGCGTGCATCTGGTGGGACGTTCGTTCAAGTATCACCGTCCGCGCGGCTTCCTGTCGGCCGGAGCGGAAGAGCCAAATGCGCTGGTCGAGGTCAAGCGCGACGCGGCACGCAAGGCGCCCAACATCCGCGCCACGGTGCAGGAGCTCTATGACGGGCTCGTCGCCAACTCGCAAAACCGCTGGCCGTCGCTCGCCTTCGACGTCGGCGCGGTCAACGATCTGGCATCGCCGCTGTTTTCGGCCGGTTTCTACTACAAGACCTTCATGTGGCCGAAGGCGGCCTGGAAGAGTCTCTACGAGCCGAAGATCCGCGCCGCGGCGGGTCTCGGCGTTTCGCCCGACAAGCCAGATCCCGACCATTATTCCTCGCGCTATGCGCATTGCGACGTGCTGGTGCTGGGCGGCGGTGCGGCCGGCATCGCGGCAGCGCTTGCCGCTGCCGAAACCGGCGCGCGTGTCATCCTCGTCGACGAGCAGGCCGGCTTCGGCGGCAGCCTGCGTTTCGAGAGCGGCGCCAGGATAGACGGCCATGACGGCTTTGGCTGGGCGCAAGCAGCGGTAGCCAAGCTTGCCGCCATGGACAATGTCCGTGTGCTCTCGCGCACGACGGCGTTCGGCTATTACGCGCAGAATTTCGTCGGCCTGGTCGAGCGGGTCAGCGACCATCTGCAAAACCCCGGCCACGATTTGCCGCGCGAGCGCCTATGGCAGGTACGCGCCAAGCGCGTGGTGCTGGCGACCGGCGCCATCGAACGCCATATGGTGTTTGCCGACAATGACCGGCCCGGCATCATGCTGGCCTCGGCGGCGCGGACTTATCTCAACCAGTACGGTGTCGCGGTCGGCAAAAATGTCGGCGTCTACACCGCCAATGACTCGGCCTACTCCGCCGCGATCGACCTGAAGAAGGCCGGCGTCAACGTGGCGGCGATCGTTGACCTGCGCGACCATCCGACCGGACCTGTGATCGACGAGGCGAGGGCGCTCGGGATCGAGGTCAATTTCGGCCGCGCGGTGATCCGCGCCGGCGGCAAGTTGCGCGTGACCTCGATGACGGTGCAGCCGAAGAATGGGGGCGGCGAGCGCACCATTCCGGTCGACGCCATCCTGATGTCGGCCGGCTGGACGCCGTCGGTGCATTTGTTCTCACAGTCGCGCGGCAAGGTCGCCTTCAATGACGAGACCAAGCGCTTCGTGCCGGGCATCTATGCGCAGGACTGCGTTTCGGTCGGCGCCTGCAACGGTACGGATGGGCTCTCGGCGTCGATCGACGAAGCCTATGCGGCCGGCGCCAAGGCGGCGAAGGATGCGGGCGGCAAAGTGGCCAAGGGCGTTAAGCCGAAGGTCGACGCGTCGGAAAGCTGGTCGCGCGGCATGCTGGGCGCGGCGCCCGGCGCCGGGCCGGACAAGACGGTCAAGGCCTTCGTCGATTTCCAGAACGACGTCACCGCCAAGGACATCCGCCAGGCGGTGCATGAAGGCATGCGCTCGATCGAGCACGTCAAGCGCTTCACCACCAACGGCATGGCGACCGACCAGGGCAAGACCTCCAACATGCACGGCCTGGCGATTGCCGCCGAGACGCTGGGCAAGCCGATCCCCGAGGTCGGGCTGACCACGTTCCGCGCGCCCTATACGCCTGTTACTTTCGGCGCGATCGTCAGCCATTCGCGCGGTCCGCTGTTCGACCCGACACGCAAGACCGCGATCCATCCCTGGGCCGAAGCGCAAGGCGCCGTGTTCGAAGATGTCGGCCAGTGGAAGCGCGCCTGGTATTTCCCCAAACCCGGCGAGGACATGCACAAGGCGGTCGACCGCGAATGCGTCGCTGTGCGCAGCAATGCCGGCCTGTTCGATGCCTCGACGCTGGGCAAGATCGAAGTGGTCGGACCGGATGCGGCCAGGTTCATGGAACTGCTCTACACCAATCCATGGGAGAAGCTTGAGCCCGGCCGCTGCCGCTATGGCATCATGCTGCGCGAGGACGGCTTCATCTATGATGACGGCGTCGTCGGCCGACTGGCGCCGGATCGTTTCCATGTGACGACGACAACCGGCGGCGCGCCGCGCGTCATGAACCACATGGAGGATTATCTCCAGACCGAGTTCCCGCATCTGAACGTCTGGCTGACCTCGATCACCGAACAGTGGGCGGTCATCGCCGTGCAGGGGCCGAAGTCGCGCGACATCATCGCGCCGCTGGTCGAAGGCATCGACATGTCGGACGAGGCGCTGCCGCATATGTCGGTGCGCGAAGGCAAGATCTGCGGCGTGCCGACCAGGCTGTTTCGCATGTCGTTCACCGGCGAGCGCGGTTTTGAAGTCAACGTGCCGGCCGATCACGGCCAGGCCGTCTGGGAAGCGCTGTGGGCCGAAGGCCAAAAGCATGGCGCCGCCGCTTACGGCACCGAGGCGATGCACGTGCTGCGCGCCGAAAAGGGCTACATCATCGTCGGCCAGGACACGGACGGCACGGTGACGCCGAACGATGCCGGGCTCGACTGGGCGGTCGGCAAGAAGAAGACCGACTTCGTCGGCATCCGCGGCCTGACGCGGCCCGATCTGGTCGCCAAGGGCCGCAAGCAACTGGTCGGCTTGAAGACCAAGGACCCGAAAGTGGTGCTTGAGGAAGGCGCGCAGATCGTCGCCGACCCGAAGCAGGCGATCCCGATGAAGATGATCGGTCACGTCACATCCAGCTACTGGTCGGAAAATTGCGGTCGCTCGATCGCGCTGGCGCTGGTTGCCGGCGGCCGCGACCGGATGGGCGACACGCTCTATGTGCCGATGCCGAACGGGGTGATCGAAGTCGAGGTTACCGGCATGGTGTTCTTCGACGAGACGGGAGGGCGCCTCAATGGCTAAGGCTGCTGCAAAGAAGACGGCCCCAGCTGCAGCGCCGTCGGTCGAGCGCCGCCCGGCCCTGGCTGGACGCGTCGTTTCCGCAACGGATGTCAAGGTCGAGGTGCTGCCGCCGGCGGAGCGCATGTCGCTGCGCGCGCCGGAGGCTTCCGTCGCGGCGCTGTCGAAGGCGCTCGGCCTGACCTTGCCGAAGCAGCCGAAGACCTCGGCGGCCAAGGGTGGCCGCACGGCGCTGTGGCTCGGACCGGACGAATGGTTTGTGATCGACGAAGCCGGCAAGGATCCGCTTGCCGACTGCGCCAAGGTGACCGCATTGCATTCGGCGGTCGGCATCTCGCACCGCAACGTCGCCTTCGCCGTCACCGGCCCGGCGGCTGCCGCCGCGATCAATGCAGGCTGCCCGCAGGATTTGTCGCTCGAGGCTTTTCCGGTGGGCGCGGCGTCGCGCACCATTCTCGGCAAGTGCGAAATCCTGCTGTTGCGCACGGCAGCCGACGCTTTCCGGGTCGAGTGCTGGCGTTCCTTCTCGGACTATGTCTTTACTTTCCTGTCGGAAGCAGCCAGCGACGCGGCGGCGTAGGAACGTTTGACGGGTCAAGCCGTTCTGCTTCCCTCATCAGGGAGAACATACGATGCCGTCGAAAGCGCCGCCGAAGTCAGCTGGCAAGACGTCCGCCGTGCGCTCACTCGAACACGAGCAGCATCACGAGGTGACTGCCGAAGAAGAGGAACTCGAGGAAGGCCTCGAGGACACGTTTCCGGCCAGCGATCCGGTGTCGATCACCTCGACCGCCATCCCAGGCGCGCCGGCAAGACCCGGCAAGGCCAAGACGGTGCCGGGTCGCAAACCGCGCAAGAAATAACCCGTTCGGCTACGCCAGGTTTGAACTCAGGAAAAGCCGGCTTGCGCTGAGGAAATGGGGGCGCTGAGGAAAAAACGGGCGGCCGGGATTATCCTGCCGCCCTTAAATTAATCGTTGTGCTGTGGTCGAGCCCGATCAACTTAGAACGTGCTCGGCACGATCCATGGGTTGATCTCGATGCCGAGACGCGGGCTCTTGGCCTTGACGTCGGACTTTTCGACCGAGCCGGTCACGGCGCAATCGAGCTTGGCATTGGTCGTGGTGTCGACGCAGGTGGCGGCGGGGGCCTGCTTGGTCGAGTGTGTGTTGTTGGCGGCGAAAGCCGAGCCGGAGAGAGCCAGCACGGTGGCGAGAGCGAGAAGGGTCTTGTTCATGTCTGTCTCCATCGGTTAAATTCTTTTCGTACATGTACGATACAACGTACACATACGCCCACCGAGATGGGTTTTCAAGTCGAAAAGCGTACGCGTACGACAAATTTTTTTGAATGCCGAAAATTGCGGCGCACTGACACAGCCGAAGCTGTCAGGCCGGACGTTGAATTGGAGGGGCGGGGATGCTCAGCAGTCGACCGGGGTCTCGGTCAGCGGCGGCACATTCTGAGTGCTGAGCGTGGCGAGTGTGAAATCGCACATCCGCGTCACGAAAGCCTGCGGATCCCCGAAGGGGTAGAACGGGAACGTGATCAAAAGCGAGATGGTGCCGTGGCCGACTGCCCAAAGCATGGTGGCGATGGCGCGCGGATCGCCCTGCAGCTTGCCTGCAGCAACGCAGGCCTCGACCCTGGATATCAGCGCTTTCATCGCCGGGTTGGCCTCTTCCATGTCCTCATAGCTTCTGCCTTCCGGCAGCTTGGTCTTTTCGGTCATGAACACGGTGCGGTATTCGTTGGGGTTGCCGAGCCCGAAGGCGGCATATTCGGTCATCACCGCACGCAAGGCCTCGATCGGATCGTCGGAAGGATGCTCCTCGATGCGGCGGGCAAGTGTTTCGAAGGCATCCTCGGCCAGCGCAAACAGGATGTCTTGCTTGTCGGCGAAGTAGGAATAGACCGACATCGGAGCATAGCCGACCCGCTTGGCCAACTTGCGGATGGTCAGGCCTTCATAGCCCTCTTCCTTGACGAGCTTGTGGGCTGCGTCGAGCAGTTCGGAACGCAGTTCGGCCTTTTGTTTCTCGCGGCGTTTCTGAACGCTCAGTGGCAAGATCCGGTGCCTTTGGTTGGTTGTGCATGACTGAATATATACGCTGTACGGAAACGGGCAAGGGCGCTGTCAGGGACATCAAAAAGCGACCTCAAGCTTTCTCTCGAATAGTCGTGCCCGTCTGGTCCATTTCGCCGGCATCTATGTCACAGCATGTGTAACCTGGGCGCACGCAGGCAACATCGGACTGTTACAAACAAAGCCTATTTGGCGGCTCTGCAAGAAATTTCGGTTTTCGGGGCCTCTATGGCTGCGATAGAGCTTTCGTCCGGGCTGCCGGGCGCACATCCACTTTCTCATGGCGCAAGGCTGGCGCTCAGGCGAGTCGTGATAGTCGCATGGCTGGCGATCGCAATCGGCTTCGCCATGGAAGCGCTTATTCTGACTGCCGGATTTGCGGCAGGTTCGCACCCGGCCCCGACCCAGGTTCTGATAGACTTGGCGCAAGGCGTGACCTGGTCATTCTTCGTCTGCGCCGGCGTCAGCCTCGGCACGGCGATCACCAAGGTGCGAGCCTCGCTTGGCGGCCTTATCGCCATGATCTCGGGGCCGCTGGCCATGGGCATCGCCAAAGGTACGCAAAAGGTGATGGTGAGCGCGCTTGATGTATCGGCAAAGCCCGTGATCCTGTCGCTCACCACGCTCGGTATGTTGCGGGCGATCGAGTATGGCTTGCTGGGCTGGATGCTGGCTTCGCTGGCATCCAAGGAAAAACCTCGCTCGCTGCATTTCATGCTGGCGGGTGCCTTGGCCGGCGCGGTGTTCGGCGGCGGGATCACGGCGCTGACGATCGAGACCGCCGCAGCCAAGGACATTGCGCTGGCATTGCCGCAGGCTGTCGCCACCGGCCTCATTGAGATCGTGTTTCCGATCGGATGCTCGCTGGTCGTCTACATCGCCCTGCAAGTCAGCCGGCACATGAAGTTCATTTCCAGCGATGCGCGCTAGAGCCGGATGATTTCAGGTCGAATTGACCTGAATCTGAATCCGGCTCTAAATCAAATAGATAGAGCATGATGTCGTCCGAAAACCGCTTCACACTTTTCGGCATCATGCTCTGTCTACAGACGGTGATCGGTTTGCGTCCTGTTTCCAGGCCGGTTGCCACCGCCTCCGTGTGGGCTTGCTCCCCGGTCGGGGAACGGAACTGATCCGATCTGTCATCAAATCGCGCCGACCACACTATCTCATTGTCTACTCAGGTTCGGTCGATCAGCTTGGCGGCAAGGTGCGACAGCAGCTTCACCGCTTCGCCATAGGTCCTGGCCTTTTCGGGATTGGAGGCGTTGCCGTCGAGCGCCCGTTTGTAGACGCCCTGACAGATGGCCGCCAAGCGGAAGAAGGAGAAGGCGAGGAAGAAGCTCCAATTGTCGATGCCGCCCAGCCCGCGCCGCCGGCAATAGGCGGCGACGTACGCGTCCTCGGAAGGAAGGCCGAGGGCGGCGCGGTCGACGCCGCCAAGACCGCGAAAGCCCGAGGCGTGCGGCAGGCGCCATTGCATGCATTGATAGGCGATGTCGGCGAAGGGATCGCCGAGTGTCGACAGTTCCCAGTCGAGCACGGCCAGCACTTTCGGCTCATTGTGCGCGAAGATCATGTTGTCCAGCCGGTAGTCGCCATGCACGAGAGATTTTCGGCCGTCATCGGCCGGAATATGCGTCTCCAGCCACGCGATCAGCAGGTCCATGTCGGCGACCGTGCCGGTCTCCGAGGCGCGGTACTGGCTGGTCCAGCGTGCCAGCTGGCGTTCGAAGTAATTGCCGGGTTTGCCGAAATCGCCGAGCCCGACCGCCTCGACATCGACGTCGTGCAGGGCGGCCAGGGTGGCGTTCATGGCATCGTAGAGGGCGGCGCGCTCATCGTTGCCAGCGGCCTCCGGCACTGCCGGATCCCAGAAGATGCGGCCGTCGAGAAAATCCATGACGTAGAACATGCGGCCGATCGGCGTCGCCTCCGCCGACAGATGCAGCATCGCCGGCACCGGCACGGCGGTGCCGGCCAGCGCCTTCATGACCGTGAATTCGCGGTCGACCTGATGCGCCGATTTCAGCAACTGGCCCGGCGGCTTGGCGCGCAGGACATAGCGGCCGCTGGCCGCGGTCAGCAGATAGGTCGGGTTCGACTGGCCGGATTTGAATTTTTCGATTGCGGAAAGCCGTGCAAAACCAGGGATGTGCGCCTCGAGGTAAGGGGCTAGCGCTGTCTGGTCGAGCGTATTGGCGTCGCTCATGCGGTCTCCGGCTCACGCTCGATCAGCGTCAGCGTCAGCCAGCGCGCGGTCAGCGCCGGCTTCTTCGAGCCTTCGATCTCGATGGTCACGTCATGCGCCGTCTGCACCCAGCCCGACGGCCTGACCTTGACGTCGGCCAGCACGAAGCGGGTGCGGATGCGCGCGCCGGTCTTCACCGGCGCCAGGAAGCGCAGCGAATCGAAACCGTGGTTGACGCCCATCTTGCCCTTTTCCAGCGGCGGCATGGTCTCGAAGGTCATCGCCGAGAGCAGCGACAACGACAGGAAGCCATGCGCGATGGTGCCGCCGAACGGCGTCTCGTTTTTGGCCCGCTCGGGGTCGCAATGGATGAACTGGTGGTCGTCGGTGGCGTCGGCGAACTGGTCGATCATGGTCTGTGTGACCTCGCGCCATGGCGAGACGCCGACTTCCTTGCCGACGCTGGCCAGAAGCACATCGAGACTGATCGGTTCCACTGCGGTGTCCTCCCCTTGCCGCCGACCGCGGCTCATTCCTTGAACAGTGTCAGCCCATGCTGCACCGACTGCCCGCCGTCGATCGGCAGGATGGCGCCGGTGACATAGGAGCCGGCGCGGCTGCACAAATAGAGCGTTGCGCCGCCGATGTCATCCGCCACGCCGATACGTCCGATCGGCACATGGCTGCCGACATGTCTGGCCTTTTCTTCGGTGCCGGTGGCAAAGGCGGTCATCCGGCTCTGGAAGGGGCCGGGCGCGAAGGCGTTGACGGTGATGCGCCGCGCCGCGAGCTCGATCGCCAGCGTGCGCGTCAGGTGGTGAACGGCGCCTTTGGACGCGGTATAGGAATAGGCGTCGTCGGCCAGCGGCTGCGTGCCCATCACCGAGCCCAGATTGATGACGCGGGCCGGATCGGCATCGCTCGCGGCGGCTTCCAGCAGCGGCAGCAATTCGCGCGTCAGATGGAAGACGGCGGTGACGTTGACGGCGAACACCTTGGCCCAGCCGCTATAGGGAAAATCCTCCAGGGAGGCACCCCAGGATATGCCGGCATTGTTGACCAGAATGTGCAGCTTCTCGGTGCGCGCCTTGACCTCGCTGACCAGCGCGGCAATGCCGGCTTCGCTCGAGACGTCACCGGCGAAACCTTCGGCACTGCCGGAGCCGCCGAGCCCGTTCAACTCAGCGGCGACCTTGATGCAATCCTTGCCCTTGCGCGAGGCGATCATCACGGTAGCGCCGGCCTGGACCAAAGCGGTCGCAACCATGCGGCCGATGCCGGTCGCGGCTCCCGTTACCAGCGCGGTCTTACCCGCGACTGAGAACAGTTCTTCCAGATAGCTCATCGCAATTCCTCCGCGCCTTTCTGCTCACGGTCCGGGGCGAAAGGGCTCGCGTTGACAAGGCTAACCGAAGTACGGTCATCCTTGCCACGGGTAAAGTGCCTGGATGCGTGAAAGGGTTGGAGACCGATGGCGGACATCAATCTCGGCATGACCGAGCGGCTGAAGCCGATCCACGCCCGCGTCGCCGCTATGGTGCGCGACGAGATCATGCCGCTCGATCATGAGTTTTTGAGCGAGGTCGGCAAGGGCGGCGACCGCTGGGTCTATACCGCGCGGCAGACCGAAATCCTCGAAGGGTTGAAGAAAACGGCCAAGGATCGCGGCCTGTGGAATTTCTGGCTGACCGGCTCCGAGCGCGGCTATGGGCTGTCAACCGTCGAATATGCCTATCTGGCCGAGGAGATGGGCAAGGCGCATCTCGGCGCGGAGACCTTCAATTGCTCAGCGCCCGACACCGGCAATATGGAGGTGCTGGAGCGCTATGGCTCGGAGGACCACAAGCAGGCATGGCTGGCGCCGCTGCTCGAGGGGAAAATCCGCTCGGCCTATCTGATGACGGAGCCGGATGTCGCCTCCTCCGACGCCACCAACATCGCCATGCGCTGCGAAAAGCAAGGCGGCGACTATGTACTCAACGGCGAGAAATGGTGGGCGTCGGGGGCCGGGGACCCGCGCTGCGCCATCTACATTGTCATGGTTCGCACCGGCGAAGCCGAGACGCAGCACCGCCGCCATTCGATGATCCTGGTGCCGTCCGGCACCAAGGGCGTGACCAAGCTGCGGCCGATGCAGGTCTATGGCGACGACGACGCGCCGCATGGCCACATGCATCTTCGCTTCGACAATGTCAGGGTGCCGGCCGGAAACCTGATCCTCGGCGAGGGCAGGGGGTTCGAGATCGCCCAGGGGCGGCTTGGCCCCGGCCGCATCCACCATTGCATGCGCGCCATCGGCCAGGCCGAAATGGCGCTGGAGCTGCTGTGCCAGCGCTCGGTGCGCCGCGAGGCCTTCGGCCAGCCATTGGCCAAGCTCGGCGCCAATTTCGATATCATCGCGGAGTGCCGCATGGAGATCGAGATGGCGCGGCTGCTCTGCCTCAAGGCGGCGTGGATGATCGACCAGGGCGATGTGCGCGCAGCCGCGCCCTGGATCAGCCAGATCAAGGTCATCGCACCGCGCGTCGCGCTCAAGGTCACCGACGAGGCGGTGCAGATGTTCGGGGCGCAAGGCATCAGCCAGGACACGCCGCTGGCGCGCTCGTGGACGCATTTGCGAACCCTGCGCCTTGCCGACGGGCCGGACGCGGTGCACCGCCGGCAGGTGGCGCGTACGGAGCTCAGGAAATACACGCAGGAAAAGGTCTGAGCGGATGAAGGCCATTATCGCCCGCGATTTCGCGCCGCTCGGCCAGCTCGTCCATGCCGACAATCTGAAGGAACTGGTCGGCTGGCATCTCGCCGGCAAGGTTTGGCCGGTCATCGAAGGCACTTATCCGCTGGCCGATGCCGCCGCCGTGCTGACGCGCGTGCTTGGCCGTGGCGCATCCGGCAAGCTCATCCTCAAACGTTAAGGAGCCCCGCCATGCCGATACCTTCAGACATGAGAGCACTGCTGCTGATCGGCGACGGCTACACCAGGACGCCCTCCGGCAGCGTGCTGGAGGCGATGGAGCCGTATCTCAAGGTTGGCAGCATTGGCGTGCCGACGCCCGGACCGAGCCAGGTGCTGATCAAGGTCAGCCTCGCCTCGATCAACCCGTCCGACGTCATGTTCATCAAGGGCCAGTACGGTCAGCCGCGCGCCAAGGGCCAGCCGGCCGGCTTCGAGGGTGTCGGCACGGTCGTTGCCAGCGGCGACGAGCCCTATGCGAAAAGCCTGATCGGCAAGCGCATCGCCTTCACCACAGGCGTCACCAATTGGGGCGCGTGGGCGGACTATGCAGTTGCCGAAGCCGCCGGCTGCATTCCGCTGCTCGACACGGTCCGCGACGAGGATGGCGCGGCGATGATCGTCAACCCGCTCACGGCGCTCGCCATGTTCGACATCGTCAAGGAGACGGGCGAAAAAGCCTTCATCATGACCGCCGGCGCCAGCCAGCTTTGCAAGCTGATCGCGGGTCTCGCCAAGGAGGCTGGGTTCCGGCCGATCGTCACCGTGCGCCGCGACGAGCAGATTCCGCTGTTGAAGGAGATCGGGGCTGCCCATGTGCTCAACGAGAAGGCGCCGGATTTCAAGGCAGCACTACGCGATGTGGTCAAGGCCGAGCAGCCGCGCATCTTCCTCGATGCCGTGACCGGGCCGCTGGCCTCGGCGATCTTCGACGCCATGCCGAAGCGCTCGCGCTGGATCATCTATGGACGGCTCGATCTGGACACCACTGTCATCCGTGAGCCCGGCCAGATGATCTTCCAACACAAGCACATTGAAGGCTTCTGGCTGGTCGAATGGATGCGCCAGTTCCGCGACAAGCGCGGCCCGGCGATCATGGAAGCACAGAAGCGCTTTTCGGATGGGCGCTGGTCAACCGACGTGACGGCGGTGCTACCGCTGGATGAGGCGATGGCGAAGGCCCCGGCGGAGCTGGCCAAGCCGAACGGGAAGGTGTTTATTAGGCCGTTGTCCAGCCGATAGATGGGTAACACTTTGAACCGGATACATAGGTGACACTTCTCTCCCCCTATGCGTCCGCCGCAGCGCCAAGC
>NZ_JAMYUS010000031.1:0-62110 GCF_040323255.1 Mesorhizobium sp. M0052
CAGGGAATCGGTGACGTTGAACATCACCAGCCTGCCATGACCGCCCTCTCTCAGCGAATTTGCAGAACTCTCAGCACACTACCCGTGCAGATGCGGCTTCATCGTGCTGTCGGGGCAGCTGTCGCCGATCTTGGTCCATGAGGTGTTGTTGAGCACCAGGTCGCAGCGGGCCATATGGCTCTTGTCTGAAACCGTCAGGCAGGTGACCTGGCCGACCTGGTAGGACTTGCCATTGGCCAGGCACTGCTGGTCGGCAAGTGCCGCTGCAGGGGAGGCCATGGCAAATGCCAGGCCGATTGGACAAAGGAGGAATCGTAGTGCCATGGAACCCCAGCCGCCATGCTGATCTCTGACTGAATGGCGCGATTGTGGCGACATCAGGGTTTCGGCTGATATCAAGCCGGCAGCAGCGCCAGATCGATCGCCACCGGCACGTGGTCGGAAGGCTTTTCCCAGGCGCGCACATGCTTTTCGATCGAGGCCGAGGAAAAGCGGTTGGCCGCTTCGGGTGACAACAGCAGATGGTCGATGCGGATGCCGTTGTTCTTCTGCCAGGCGCCGGCCTGGTAATCCCAGAAGGTGTAGACGTCGGCGGCATCGGTGACGGCGCGCACCGCCTCGGTAAAGCCGAGATTCTTCAGTCGCCGGAAGGCCTGCCGGGTCTGCGGCTGGAACAGCGCATCGCCAAGCCAGTTCTCGGGGAAGCGCGCATCGACCGGCTCGGGGATGACATTGTAGTCGCCGGCCAGCACCAGCGCCTCCTCCAGAAGCAGCCGCTGCTCGGCCCAGCGATGCAGCCGCTCCATCCAGGCCAGCTTGTAAGGAAATTTCTTCTCGTCATCGATGGGATTGCCGTTGGGCAGATAGAGCGAGGCGACGCGCAGCGCGCCCTGGTCGGTCGAGAACACGCCCTCGATGAAGCGCGCCTGCTCGTCGGCGTCATCACCGGGCAGGCCTCTGATAACCTCGTCGAACGGAAGTTTCGACAGTAGGGCGACGCCGTTAAAGCCCTTCTGGCCATGGGTTTCCACGTTGTAGCCAAGCGCCTCGATCTCGGCGCGCGGGAACTGCTCGTCGACCGACTTGATCTCCTGCAGGCAGACGATGTCGGGCTGGCTTTCGCTCAGCCAGTGGGTGAGGTTGCCGATGCGGGCGCGAATGCCGTTTATGTTCCAGGTAACGATTTTCATGGGCGGCCTCAGGGATGTTCGGGCGAAAGACGTTCGACAAGCCCGATCGTATTGCCTGCCGGGTCCTTTAGAAAGGCCATCCACTCGCTTTCCCCCGCCGTTCCGAACGTGCCTTCGATGTCGTTGTGGACGAGCGCCGGCGGTGCGGTGAAGGGAACGCCGGACGCTTTCGCCTCGGCGTGGAAGGCTTCGAGCCCGGCAATATCGAGATAGACGGTGCCGGCCGGAACGCCATCGGTGAACAGCAACCTGATATCACCGGCCATGATGAAGGCGATGCCCGGCGGATCGTAGCGGGCGTGAACGTTGAGGCCGAGCACATCGCGCCAGAAGGCCAGCGTCACGTCGAGATCGCGCCCGGCCGACAGTGCGACCTGACGGACCGCGCCGACGCCGGACATCTGCCTAGATGGAGAAACTGGTGCCGCAGCCGCAGGAGGCGACTGCATTGGGGTTGCGGATCTGGAACGATTGGCCCATCAGATCGTCGACGAAGTCGATCACCGAGCCGCCCATATAGACCAGCGACAAATCGTCGATCAGCACGGTGGCGCCGTCCTTTTCGATGGCGACGTCGTCGTCGTTGCGCGTATTGACCAGGTCGAACTTGTAGGAAAAGCCGGAGCAGCCGCCGCCCTCTACGGAGACGCGCAGCGCCGTCTTGCCGGCCTCGCCAGAGACGATTTTCGCGATCCGCTTGGCGGCGGACTCGGTCATCTCGACTTTCATGGCAGTCTTGGCATCAGCGCCCATGGGCGTCACCTTGCTTTCAGTTTCACATGATAGGTATGAAGCGGGAAGGGGCAAGTCAACTGCGGCGGCATCAGCCATGACAAATGAGCTTGGCGACATTGGGTTCGGCTATCGGCCGCGCGCGGCCTATGCCAGCGACCCAGCCAGGTCGCGCGGGCGGCTCTATGACGAGGTCGAGAGCCCGACTCGCACGCCATTCCAGCGCGACCGCGACCGTATCATTCATTCGACTGCCTTCCGCCGCCTGAAGCACAAGACGCAGGTGTTCGTCGCCCATGAAGGAGATCACTACCGCACCCGGCTGACGCATTCGATCGAGGTGGCGCAGATTGCGCGGGCTCTGGCGCGAGCGCTGCGCGGCGACGAGGATCTGGCCGAGGCGGTCGCCTTGGTGCACGATTTCGGTCACACGCCGTTCGGCCATACCGGCGAGGACGCGCTGAACGAGCGGATGGCCCAATGGGGCGGCTTCGACCACAATGCGCAGTCGCTGCGCGTGGTGACGCGGCTGGAGCGGCGCTATGCCGAGTTCGACGGGCTGAACCTGACCTGGGAAACGCTGGAAGGCCTGGTGAAGCACAATGGCCCGCTGACCGACGCCAAGGGAAAAGGGCTCAAAGGCCCGGTGCCGCAGGCGATCCGCGACTATTCCGAGTTGCACGACCTCGAACTCGACCATTTCGCCGGCATCGAGGCGCAATGTGCTGCGATCGCCGACGATATCGCCTACAACACCCATGACATCGACGACGGCCTGCGCTCCGGCTTCCTGACCTTGGACATGCTGGAAACGGTGGCGCTGCCGGGATCGATCCTGGCAAGCGTGCGCGCGCGCTATCCGGGCCTGGACGATGTGCGCACCGGCCATGAGCTGATGCGCCGGCAGATCACGATGATGGTCGAGGACGTCATTGTTTCCACCACCGCCAATCTGGAGCGCATCAAGCCTGACAGCGCCGAAGCGGTGCGGGCGGCGGGCGAGACGATGGTGACCTTTTCCGCAGACATGGCGGCAACCGAGAAGGATTTGAAGACCTTTCTTTACAAGCATCTCTACCGGCATGACGAGGTGATGCGCGTTCGCATTGAGGCCGAGCAGATCGTGCGCGACCTGTTCGATGTCTATTTCGCCGATCCGCGCGCCATGCCGGACGGCTGGCGGGAGGGGCTCGACCGGGCGGAGGACCGCATCAAGGCGCGCAGCGTCGCCGATTTCCTGGCGGGGATGACGGATACCTACGCCTTGAAGGAACACCGCCGTCTGTTTGACCATACGCCCGATTTAAGCTAGGGCGGGCGCGATTTGCCGGCCAATGAGCCGGTTCCCCTGCACAGTCCGCCAGAGCAAGACCCATGAACATCTTCGCCGATTTCAGCGCGCGAATCACAAAAGCCGTCGAAGCGCTTGATTTGAAAGACAGTAATGGCGTTTCGCCCGACCTGTCGCGCATCGCCGTCGAGCCGCCGCGCGACGCCAGCCATGGCGATCTCGCCACCAATGCGGCGATGGTACTGGCCAAGCCGACAGGGCACAACCCGCGGGCGCTGGCCGAGCGGCTGGTGGAAGTGCTGCGCAGCGACGCCGATGTTGCCGAAGCCGACGTCGCCGGTCCCGGCTTCGTCAATCTCCGGCTCAAGGACGCTTTCTGGCAGGCACATCTGACCGCGGTGCTCGGCGAGGGGCAAAACTACGGCCGCTCGACCATTGGTGGCGGCAAGAAGACCAATGTCGAATATGTCTCGGCCAATCCGACCGGGCCGATGCATGTCGGCCATTGCCGGGGCGCGGTTGTCGGCGACACGCTCGCCAATCTGATGGCCTTCGCCGGCTATGACGTCACCAAGGAATACATCATCAACGACGCCGGCGCGCAGATCGACGTGCTCGGGCGTTCGGCCTTCCTGCGCTACCGCGAAGCGCTGGGCGACGACATTGGCGAGATACCGGCCGGTCTCTATCCCGGCGACTATCTTGTGCCGGTCGGTCAGGCGCTGGCTGCCGAATTTGGCCGCAAGCTCTTGCAGATGCCCGACGATCAGTCGCTGGCAATCGTCAAGGACCGCACGATCGACGCCATGATGGTGATGATCCGCGAGGATCTGGCGTTGCTCAATGTGCATCACGACGTTTTCTTCTCCGAGCGCACGCTGCATGCCGACAATGCCAAAAAAATCCGCTCGGCGATCAACGATCTGACGCTGAAGGGCCATATCTACAAGGGCAAGCTGCCGCCGCCCAAGGGCGAGAAGCCGGACGACTGGGAAGACCGCGAGCAGACGCTGTTCCGCTCGACGGCGGTCGGCGACGACATGGACAGGGCGCTGGTCAAGTCCGACGGCTCGTTCACCTATTTCGCCGCCGACGTCGCCTATCTCAAGGACAAGGTCGACCGCGGTTTCGTCGGCCTGATCTATGTGCTGGGCGCCGACCATGGCGGCTACGTCAAGCGGCTGGAAGCGCTGGCGCGGGCGATTGCAGGCGATGATCTGAAGCTGCAACTCACGGTGCTCCTGTGCAATCTGGTGAAGCTGTTTCGCGATGGCGAACCGGTTCGGATGTCGAAGCGGTCGGGCGACTTCGTGACCTTGCGCGAAGCGGTGGAGGAGGTGGGCCGCGATGCGATCCGCTTCATGATGCTCTACCGCAAGAGCGACGCGCCGCTCGACTTCGATTTCGCCAAGGTCACCGAACAGTCCAAGGACAATCCCGTGTTCTACGTGCAGTACGCTTCGGCGCGCTGTCATTCGGTGTTCCGGCAGGCGAGCGAGCAACTGGGCGAGGCCAATTTCGACCGCAACAGCCTGGCCGCGGCCTCGGCGTCGCTCACCGATGAGGGCGAGATCGGCCTGATCCGGAAGCTGGCTGAATATCCCCGGCTGGTCGAATCCGCGGCCCTTGCGCTGGAGCCGCACCGGCTGGCATTCTACCTCTACGATCTGGCTTCCAGCTTCCATGGACACTGGAATCGGGGCACCGAGAATGCCGACTTACGTTTTGTTAAGGTTAACGACCGACAATTGACTCATGCCAGACTAGGGCTGGTGCAGGCTGTTTCGGATGTTTTGACCTCCGGCCTGACGCTGATTGGGGCTGATGCGCCCACTGAGATGCGTTAGGTTTAACTAAAACACCTGTCACCATTTGCCCACATTGCGCTGGTAAGGGCCAACCCTACGCGACGTCCATGGCGTCCGAATGAGTGCGAGTTCGGGAACAATAATGGCAGACAGAACCCAGCTGAGAGTAGCCGACAACAACGACATCGCCGAAGATGATCCGTTCGCTGAACTGACCAGGATCATGGGTTTCGATCCGCGCCAGCCGGTCAAGCCGCAGGCGCCAGCCGTCGAGACGGCTGCGGACGAGGGCGATTTCGACATCGACCTCGAGAAGGAGTTGATGGGCGAATTCGGCGATGAAATCGGTTCCATGGAGGCCAGCCAGCCAGCTCCCGAGGTTCACCAGCCTGCCGCTGAGCCCTACGAACCTGCTGCCGAGATTCGCGAGCCGGCTTTCGAAACCACCGATGCCGCGATGGACGATGCGCTGGCTGCTTCGCTGGAATATGATTTCGTCTTCGACGATGCCGCCGATCTGGATTTCGGCGCTGCCCCGCAGGCTGCGGCTGCTCCCGTTGAACCCTCGGTTGCCGAACCTTGGTTTGCCGAGCCCGCATTCGACGAAGCTGCATTCGATGACGATTTCGACAATGCCGTGGCCAGTTCACTGGAAAACGTATCGCCGCTCGAAGACGACCTGCCGATGGATGACGAGCTTGCCGCTTCGCTCGAGCAGGGGTTGCTGCTCGATGACGATGCGACCGTCGCCCATGCCGCAGATGTCGCGCAGGTTGCTGCTGCGCCTGCCGACGATCTCGCGTTCGACGATGATTTCGACAATGCCGTCTCGATGTCGCTGGAAGACGAGCTGACGCTGGACGGTCCTGCGCCGGCGCAGGACCAGTATGCCGCGCCAGTAGCCGAGGCGCCGATCCATACCTTCGACGCCGTCGGCTCCGCCGACCACGCTGTTGCCGACGAGGATTTTGCGGGTCATTTCGATGACGCGATGGCCGATGTCGACATGGACTTTGCGGCCCAGGATTTTGCAGCCCAGGATTTTGCGGCCGAGCATTTCGAGCCTCAGGCTTTCGAGGCTCAGCCTGTTGAGGCCGAGGATCCGGAAGAGCGCGATCTGGATGTCAGCGATCTGCAGGCCAGCGCGCCGGTTGAGATGGATGCGCCGGAAGTGGACGAGACGCCGGCCTGGACCGTGGAGGCCAGCCCCTCTCATGAGACTGCGCACGAAGCATTCGACGATTTCGATCTGAGCATCGATGATGCGCTTGCCGATCACGAGCCGGTGGCCGAGACCGCACCCGCTCCGGTTCAGCCAACTCCGGTCGCACCAGCCTATGTGGCGCCTACCAATATGGCGACCCCGGCCGCTCCGGTCGCTGACGAACGGACGTTGGAAGATGAACTCAACGCGCTGCTTGGCGCCATGACCACACCACGCCCGGCGCCAGTCGCCCCGATTCCGGTGGTCACCGAGCCCACCAGGGCTGCCGCCATCGAGCCCACCAGGACTTATGAGCCGGTTGCCCCGGTGCAGCGGTCCGTCGCGACGCCGGTCGCTCCGGTCGATAATCTCGACTGGGACCTAGACGAACACGCGCCTGCTCCTCAGGAGGCCCAGGCGGACGATGCCGATTTCGACGATCTGCTTGCCGGCGAACTTGAAGGCCATGTGCCCGAGATCGAGTTCGATGATCACGCCTTCGACGCGGCGCTGGCCAAGGGCATCGATCTCGGTCATGACGATACGGCAGCACCGGTCGCTGGCGACTGGCGCTCGACGCCGCCGGAGCCGGCGCGTTCGTGGAGCCGCGTGACTCCCACCCCGGCCCAGCCTTCCTTTGCAGCGCAGCCGAAACCTTCTTTTGCAGCGCAGCCGCAAGCTGCTTTTGCAGAAAAGCCGTCCATGCCGCCGGCGGCAGCGCCAAGCTATCGCGACCAGCCGGTTGCCGCTGCTGCCTATGTGGCGCCGACGCCATCGCGCCAGGCGCCGCCTCAGGCCTATGACGAGATGCCGGATGTCGAGACGGTCGATGTGCCGGAGCGTGTGGTGGCGATTGCCGACGACCTCGACATTCCAGAACTCAGCTTCGAGCAAGACGAGCCGGCCGCCTATGACGACATCGACGCCGAATTCGCCGGCATGCTCAACGACATGAACGCGGTGGAAGTGGCGCCGCCCACTGCCGCACGCAGTGCCGGCTATGATGACGATTCCTACAGTTCCAGCTTCAGTTCGGGCCACGAGCTCGACCAGCGCGCCTATGCGGCGCGGCCAGCCGAAGTGCTTGCAGCCACGCAAGCTCACCACGCCGATGCCGCCGGCGGCTTCGACATGGACGATCTGCCCGGCAGCCAGCCGGTTTCGCAGGCCGACGATTTCGCGGTCGACGAACTCGACTACGATCCGGATCTGGACGAGGCAATGGCGGTGCCGGGCCTCGCCGAGCAGGAAGCCGCACGGCCGCGCAGGAGCGGGCTGCTGGTCGCGGGGGTCGTTGCTGCGGTTGCGATTGCCGGCGGCCTTGGCGCCTTCGCCTTGTCGTTCGGCGGCAAGGGCGGCAGCGATGCGCCGGTCATTGTCAAAGCCGACAACAGGCCGATCAAGGTCAAGCCCGAAAATCCGGGCGGCGCCGTGGTGCCGAACCAGGACAACAAGGTTTATGATGCGGTCGCCAAGGGCACCAAGCCGGCCGAGCCGGTTCAGGAGAAGCTGGTCACCAACACCGAAGAGCCGGTCGATGTGAAGGCGCAGGAGCCTGAAAGCCGCGTCGTCGATCTGTCGCCCGACGATACTGCCCCAGGCCCCGACGCTGCCGGCAACCCCGAAGCTGCCGTCAACCCCGACGCTGCCGGCAACCCCGACGCGGCTGTCGCGCCGGCGCCAAAATCCGAGGACCGCATTGCGCAGGTGCTGCAGGAAGCCGAGAAGAACCCCGATACGGTCGCCGTTGCCCCGCGCAAGGTGCGGACCATGGTGGTCAAGCCCGACGGCTCGTTGGTGGCACGCGAGGACTCGACGCCGGCCGCGCCGCAGGTTGCGGCGACTGAGCCGCTTGACCCGGCGCCGCAGCACGTCGCCCCTTCGGCCGATGCCGAGCAGACCGGCACCGTGGCGCCTGCCGATCAGGCAAATAGCGACCAGGCAAGTGCCGAGACCGCCAAGCCGGTCAAGCCGGTGAAGCCGGCGGCTGCGCCGAAGGCTGAGACCGAGTCCGCCAACACGCCGCAGACGGTTGCCGTGGCGCCGCAGCGCCCGTCCGACCAGCCGGTCGACGTGGTCGGCGAGGTCAAGCCCGACCAGGTTGCCTCCATCCCGGCGACGGCTTCGACATCGGGCGGTTCGTGGTCGATGCAGATCGCTTCGCAGCCGACGGTCGAAAGCGCCCAGGCCAACTACGCCGACCTGCAGCGCCGCTATGGAAATGTGCTCGCCGGTCGCACCGCCAACATCGTCAAGGCGGAGATCGCCGGCAAGGGCACCTTCTACCGTGTCCGGGTGCCTGCGCAATCGCGCAACGATGCGATCAATCTGTGCACCAGCTACAAGGCTGCCGGCGGCAACTGCTTCGTGTCGCGGTAAGGCCGGATCCAATTATCAGAGCCGGTGCGTTCCCAAGGGTCGCGCCGGCTTTTTCATGTGGATGGGCGAGAGGTTGAGGCGCTTGCCGTCCGGGGAGATTCCCTTTGGCGGCGCGAAGCCCTAAACTGGTGGGATGACCGAATCAAAATCCATGATCCTCGGCTGTGCCGGGAAATCGCTGACCCGCGAAGAAATCCGTTTCTATCGCAATGAATGCCCGTGGGGCTTCATCCTGTTTGCCCGCAACATCGGCGAGACCGAGCAAATCCGCGATCTGGTCGCCGAAATGCGTGACTGTATCGGGCGCCCCGATGCACTGGTGTTCATCGACCAGGAGGGTGGCCGGGTGCAGCGCCTGCGGCCGCCGCTGGCGCCCAACTATCCCGCCGGCGGCGCGCTCGGCGCATTGTGGCGCAAGGACCATGATGCCGGCACCCGCGCTGCCTGGCTGATGGCGCGGCTGCACGCGTTCGACCTGTTGCGCTTCGGTATCTCGGCCGATTGCCTGCCGGTGCTGGACGTGCCGATCGAGGGCGCCAGCGACGTCATCGGCGCGCGCGCCTATGGCAAGGAGCCGCGCCCGGTCATCGAACTCGGCCGGGCGGCAGCGGAAGGGCTGATGTCGGGCGGCGTGCTGCCGGTCATGAAGCACATTCCGGGCCATGGGCGCGCCTTTGCCGACACGCATTTCGAACTGCCTGTGGTCGATGCCTCGCTGAGCGACCTGCAGCGGCATGATTTCGCCCCTTTCCGCGAGCTTAGCCATCTGCCGATGGCGATGACGGCGCATGTCGTCTACAGCGCCATCGATCCGAAGAACCCAGCGACCACCTCAGGCAAGGTCATCGACGAGATCATCCGCCGCGAGATCGGCTTCGACGGGCTGTTGATGAGCGACGACACCTCGATGAAGGCACTTTCTGGGGATTTCCCGACAAAGGCGGCCTCGATCCTTGCGGCGGGCTGCGATCTGGTCCTTCACTGCAATGGCGTTTTTGAGGAGATGGCAGGCATCGCATCGCGAACCACGGGACTTGAAGGGACGTCGCTGGAGCGCGCCAAGCGGGCGCTGACCTATATAAGGGATCGCGACCGGGCCGACGAAACCGAGATACGCGCCGAGTTTGCCACCTATTTCGATGCGGTGGCCTAGAGACGGATGATTTCAGGTCTGTTCGACCTGAAATCTGAATCCGTCTCTAAATTAGATAGAGAGAGCATGATGTCGTCCGAAAACCGCTTCACACTTTTCGGCATCATGCTCTAACCAGAGGTAAAGGAACAAGTGGCGGAAACATTGGACAGCAAGGCTGCGAAGGCCGCACCGATGGACCGTCTGTGGGCCGAGAACGACGATTCACGGGTCACCGGCGACCCGTCGCTTGTCGTCGACGTCGCCGGGTTCGAAGGTCCGCTCGATCTCTTGCTGCATCTCGCCCGCAACCAAAAGGTCGATCTGTCGCGGATTTCCATCTTGGCGCTGGTCGAGCAGTATCTGACCTTCGTCGAGACGGCGAGGGCGCTAAGGCTTGAGCTTGCCGCCGACTACCTGGTGATGGCGGCGTGGCTGGCCTTCCTCAAGTCGAAGCTCCTCATCCCCAAGCAGCCCGGCGAAGAAGGCGAAAGCGGCGAGGAACTGGCCGCGGTGCTGCAGTTCCGGCTGAAGCGTCTGGAGGCCATGCGCGACGCCTCGGCAAGGCTGGTCAACCGCAACCGGCTCGGCCGCGACGTGTTTGCACGCGGCATGCCTGAGATGGTCATCGTCGAGAAGCGTAACGCCTATTCGGCCTCGCTCTACGATTTGCTCACCGCCTATGCGCAGCAGCGCCAGAAACAGGCGATCACCAATGTGACAATTGCCCGGCGTGGCGTGTGGTCGCTCAAGGATGCGCGCGATATCCTGACCCGGCTGATCGGCTCGCTGCGCGACTGGACGGCGCTGGACAGCTATCTGATCAATTACCTGACCAGCCCGGACGAACGGCGTACCGCGATTGCCAGCTCGTTTGCGGCGTCGCTGGAACTGGTGCGCGAAGGCAGCATCGAGATGCGACAGGACCAGGTGTTCGCGCCGCTCTATCTGCGCGGCCGCGCGCAACCAATCAAGGCAGTCGAGGTGGCATCATGAGCGAACGCGCCAACGCTTCGGTCATTCCGTTCAAGGTCGAAGAAGAGACCGAGGAGGGCATTATCGCCCAGGACCCGACTGATACCCTGCTTCTGAATCCTGGCGAACGGCTGCATATGGTCGAAGCCATACGCATGGCCGAGGCGATCGTGTTCGCCAGCGCCGAGCCGGTCAGCGAAAAGCAGCTCGCAGCCAGATTGCCCGATGGCATCAGCATTGCCGCTGCCATGGCTGAGCTGCAGCAGATCTATGCGCGGCGCGGCGTCAATCTGGTTCGGGTCGGCGATGCCTGGGCGTTCCGTACCGCCGGCGATCTCGCCTTCCTGATGAGCCGCGACACGGTGCAGCAGCGCAAGCTGTCGCGCGCCGCGCTCGAAGTGCTGGCGATCATCGCCTACCACCAGCCGGTGACGCGCGCCGAGATCGAGGACATCAGAGGCGTCGAGACCTCGAAGGGCACGCTGGATACGCTGCTCGAAACGGAATGGGTGCGCATGCGCGGCCGCCGCCGTACGCCCGGCCGTCCCGTCACCTACGGCACGACAGACACTTTCCTCGACCATTTCGCACTGGAGGAGATCCGCGATCTTCCCGGGATGGACGAACTGAAGGGGGCAGGGCTGCTCTCCGGCCGCATGCCGTCGAATTTCGCCATCCCGTTGCCGCCGGCCGATCCGGACGCGCTGACCGAGGACGAGGATGCGTTGACCGACATCGATCTCGAGGAACTCGGCCTGCTGACGCCGCGCGTCACGGAAGATTGACCGCAAGCCGCTGTCAAAAAGCTGCATTGCTGCGGTAGATGCGCCGATTGGTAGCGGGCAGCTTTGCCGAAAATGCGTGACATAAGCCGCGCCTTCATAAACTTTGTCGCTGTTGTGTTTGAATCCCAACGCGAAAACGCATAGATCATCGCCAGGGAAAACATTCGAGAGAGAGTTACAATGGGTTCATTTTCGATTTGGCACTGGATGATCGTGCTGGTGATCGTGCTGCTGGTGTTCGGCCGCGGCAAGATACCCGAGCTGATGGGCGACATGGCCAAGGGCATCAAGAGCTTCAAGAAGGGCATGGCCGACGACGATACCGCCGAAGACAAGCGCACCGTCGAGCACCGCCCGGATGAGACCGTTTCGGCAGTGAAGGAAAAGGCCAGCAAGAGCTGAGCCGAAGGTTGTTGCTTTTGTGCAAGTCGTTGTCCCAAAACCGCTTCGCACTTTTGGGCGACAAGCACTAGTCGGAACTGATTGCCATGTTTGAAGTCGGCTGGACCGAAATGCTGGTGATCGCGATCGTCATGATCGTGGTCGTCGGACCCAAGGATTTGCCCAATATGCTGCGCACCTTCGGCCGCACGACGGCGAAGCTGCGTGCCATGGCCTCCGACTTCCAGAAGCAGTTCAACGAGGCGTTGAAGGAAGCCGAGCTCGACGACGTCAAGAAGTCTGTCGATACGCTGCGCGGCCTCAATCCGGCGGCCGAGATTCGCAAGCAGCTCAATCCGTTCGAACAGGCGGCAGCCGAGGTT
Source organism: Mesorhizobium sp. M0052 (assembly GCF_040323255.1). Classification (NCBI taxonomy): domain Bacteria; kingdom Pseudomonadati; phylum Pseudomonadota; class Alphaproteobacteria; order Hyphomicrobiales; family Phyllobacteriaceae; genus Mesorhizobium; species Mesorhizobium sp. M0052. The sequence goes on from NZ_JAMYUS010000031.1 coordinate 12,261, forward strand.
CGCTCCGGCGTCGATGCGGTGATGAAGCCAAAGCCCGCCGTCGACCCCTCAACGCCCGCGGCAGAAACACCACAGCCGGCTGAGCCGCTCAAGAACGGCGCGACGGTGATGCCGGGTCTCAACGGACCGGAAACAGCGCCGGCGGCGCCGATCCTTCCGGCGATGACCGATCAGGCGGTGGTGACACCGGCTGCAGCAACAGCAGCGCCACGAAACGCGCGCGCCAAGAAGGCCGCGGCATCAAAGGCCCCGGCAACCAAAACAGCGGCAGCCAAGGCAGCACCGGCAAAGCCGGCGCCTGCGGCGAAGGTTGCGGCCAAGCCGTCAGCGGCGCCCGCCAAGGCTGCACCTGGAAAAGCCGCCACCAAGCCCGCTGCTGCACCGAAGGCAGTCACAAAGGCTGAGCCGAAGCCTGCGCCGGCCAAGAATCCCGCGCCCAAGAAGACGGCGGGGGCCGCCAAGTGAGCATTACGGACAGCGAAAAGGACGAGATCGAGAAGTCGTCGGCTCCGCTGATGGAGCATCTGATCGAACTGCGCCGGCGGCTGATCTGGTCGATCGGCGGTTTCTTCGTCGCCTTCCTCGTCTGCTTCTTCTTTGCCAAGAAGCTGTTCAATCTTTTGGTCGTTCCGTTCAAGTGGGCCACGCAGTGGGCCGGGCTCGATCCGCACAAGGTCGAGCTGATCTATACGGCGCCGCAGGAATTCTTCTTCACCCAGGTCAAGCTCGCCATGTTCGGCGGCATGGTCATCGCCTTTCCGCTGATCGCCACGCAGATCTACAAATTCATCGCGCCAGGCCTCTACAAGAACGAACGCAACGCCTTCCTGCCGTTCCTTATCGCATCGCCGATCCTGTTCCTGATGGGAGCGTCGCTGGTCTATTTCTTCTTCACGCCGATGGTGATGTGGTTCTTCCTCGCCATGCAGCAGGCCGGCACCGACGACCAGGTGCAGATTTCGCTGCTGCCGAAAGTGTCGGAATATCTCAGCCTGATCATGACGCTGATCTTCTCCTTCGGCCTGGTGTTCCAGCTGCCGGTGGTGACCAGCCTGATGACGCGGGTCGGCATGCTGTCGTCAAAGGCGCTGGCCGAGAAGCGCAAATGGGCGATCGTCATCGCCTTCGTCGTCGCGGCGGTGCTGACGCCGCCCGATCCGATGAGCCAGATCGGTTTGGCGATCCCGACCATCCTGCTCTACGAGGTGTCGATCTGGGCGGCCCGGTTGATCGAGCGCGACCAGGTCAAGCAGAAGCTGGCGCGCGAGAAGCAGGAAGCCGCCGAAGCCGTGGCCGAAAAGGCGGCGGACGCGTCCTCAAAGCAGGCTCCTTCATAGGCCGTCGCGTTCGGGTATCCGCGTTAGCGGAAAAACGCGACAGCCGCCATCTTGCATCGATGAAGGATGCGGTTTACGCCCTCAGGCCTTAGCTCGAGGACGACCAACCATGCTTGATATCAAATGGATTCGCGACAACCCGAAGGCCCTTGTCGAAGCGCTGGCCAAGCGCTCGTGGTCGGCTGACGAGGCGCAGTCCACGGTCGATGAGCTGATCAAGAAGGACGAAGCGCGGCGCGAGCACGTCACCGAGCTGCAGACCAAGCAGGAACGCCGCAACGCCGCCTCGAAGGAGATCGGCAACGCCATGCGTTCGGGCGACACGGCACTTGCCGAAAAGCTCAAGGCCGAAGTCGGCGATATCAAGACCTTCATCCAGAATGGCGAGGCGCGCGAGCGCGAGCTCGACAAGACGCTGAACGATGCGCTGGCGGTGCTGCCGAATGTGCCGCTCGACGACGTGCCGGTCGGCAAGGACGAGCACGACAATGTCGTCAAGCATATCGTCGGCGAGGTGCCGACCCGGCCGAACTGGGTGAAGGAGCATTTCGAGATCGGCGAAGCGCTCGGCATGATGGATTTCGAGCGGGCGGCAAAGCTGTCGGGATCACGCTTCACCGTGCTGAAGAGCGGGCTGGCGCGGATGGAGCGCGCCATCGGCCAGTTCATGCTCGATCTGCACACGACCGAGCATGGCTATGAAGAAGTCATCCCGCCACTGATGGTGCGCGACGAAGTGCTTTTCGGGACCAACCAGCTGCCGAAATTCGAGGACGACCTGTTCTTCGTGCAGCATGGCGATGGCCGGCTCGGGTTGATTCCAACCGCCGAGGTCCCGCTCACCAACCTGGTGCGCGAAGAAATCACGGCCCATGAAAAGCTGCCGCTGCGCTATACGGCGCTGACGCCGTGCTTCCGCTCGGAAGCGGGCTCCGCCGGCCGCGACACGCGCGGCATGTTGCGCCAGCACCAGTTCTACAAGGTCGAGCTGGTCTCGGTCACCGACCAGGAGTCTTCGCTCGCCGAGCACGAGCGGATGACGCAGTGCGCCGAAGAGGTGCTGAAGCGACTGGAGCTGCCGTTCCGCACCATGGTCCTGTGCACGGGCGACATGGGGTTTGGCGCGCGCAAGACCTACGACATCGAGGTCTGGCTGCCTGGACAGAACGCCTATCGCGAGATCTCGTCCTGTTCAGTGTGCGGCGACTTCCAGGCCAGGCGCATGGATGCCCGCTACAAGGACAGGGACGGCAACGGCAACCGCTTTGTGCACACGCTGAACGGTTCGGGCACCGCTGTCGGCCGTGCGCTGATTGCCGTCATCGAAAACTACCAGAATGAGGATGGCAGCGTAACCATTCCTGAAGTGCTGCGGCCTTATATGGGCGGTCTGGCGAAGATCGAATCGAAGTAATGCGCATCCTTCTGACCAATGATGACGGCATTCATGCCGAGGGCCTGGCGTCGCTCGAACGCATCGCCCGCACGCTGTCGGACGATGTCTGGGTCGTGGCGCCGGAGCAGGACCAGTCCGGCTACGCGCACTCGCTGTCGATCTCGGAGCCGCTCCGGCTGCGCAAGATCGGCGAGAAACACTACGCTGTGCGCGGCACGCCGACCGACTGCGTCATCATGGGCGTCAAGAAGATCCTGCCTGGCGCGCCGGACCTGATCCTGTCCGGTGTCAATTCCGGCGCCAACATCGCTGACGACGTCACCTATTCCGGCACCGTCGCCGGCGCCATGGAAGGCGCGCTGCTCGGCATCCGCTCGATCGCACTCAGCCAGGGTTATTCCTATGTCGGCGAGGACCGCGTCGTTCCCTATGAGACCACCGAGGCGCTGGCGCCGGCGTTGCTGAAAAAGCTCGTCGCCATGCCGCTGCCGGACGGCGTGCTGCTCAACGTCAACTTTCCCAACTGCCTCCCTGACGAGGTTGCCGGCACCGTCGTGACGTCGCAGGGCAAGCTGGTGCACAGCCTTTGGGTCGACGAGCGCCGCGACGGGCGCGGCCTGCCTTATTACTGGCTGCGCTTCGGCCGCGAGCCGGTCGAGGGCAAGCAGGGCACCGATCTCCATGCTCTGCGCAACCGGCTCGTGTCTGTGACGCCGCTGCAGCTTGACCTCACCGCGCATGAAATCCGTGACCAACTGACCAAGGCGCTGTCTGAATAAGGTGTTCGCATGAAGAAGGTTCTGGCATGAACTTGCCGCTCGACGATCGCGAGGGTTTTGCCGCTTTCCTGCTGCGCATGCGCGGCCAAGGCGCGGTGCCGAAGGCGCTGATCGCAGCCTTCGAGGCGACGCCGCGGCGCGGCTTCCTCAACGGCCAGTTCCATTCCATCGCCTGGTCGGACGGCATGCTGCCGATCGAATGCGGCGAGGCGATCGAGGGCGCCGATCTGCAGGCGGCGGTGATTGCGGCCCTGGCAATAGAGCCCGGCAACCGGGTGCTGGAGATCGGCACCGGCTCGGGCTACACGGCAGCGGTGATGTCGCGGCTCGCGGCGCGCATCGTCAGCGTCGACCGCTACAAAACGCTGGCCGAGCAGGCCAGGCAACGCTTCGAGGCGCTCGGCATCGGCAATGTCATCGTGCGCCAGGCCGACGGTTCCAACGGGCTTGCCAATGAAGCGCCGTTCGACCGCATCGTAGCCTGGGCGGCTTTCGACAGCCTGCCGCGCTTCCTGCTCGACCAATTGTCGAGCGGCGGCATCGTCATTGCCCCGATCGGGCCGGAGGAGGGCGAGCAGGTGCTGGCCAAGCTGACCAAGGTCGGCAGCCGCTTCGAGCGCGAGGATATCGGCACCGTGCGCCTGCAGCCGATCCTGCGCAGCGTCGCGGCGGTTATTTAGGTGCACTGATATTCATGTGAGGCCGGCCTGCAAATGGCAGGTTCCTGCGCTTCCGGTGCTCACATGTTTGAGTACGCTCCGCTCCGGCCTTCGCCGGCCGAAGCCGTCATAAATGCCTCCGCTCTATGAAGGCTACGGCCGGCGTAGGCCGGTTCTCAGAACCTGTCATTTTCGACTCGGCCTGACCTGAATCTCAACGCACCTTCGGCGCGTTCGAAAATGTTTTAAGAAAATTTGCGTCTGATTCTATGGGGTTAACCCGCCAGTAACATTAACGCGCTTTAATCATGACCAGTGTGTACCGGGTCTGTGCGGGTTAGTGCGATGCAATTCAGTGTTTTGAAGGCAAACGGGCGTACTCTGTCGCGGGGCTGCGCTGTCCTCATGCTAGCCGGAGTGGCGGCGGGGTGTAGCTCCCAAGTCTCGCGGTTCAATGGTGTCGACGACGTCTTCACCTCCTCGACCAACAATCAGCGCGCCATCATCGACAAGCAGAGCACCGCTCAGCCCTATCCGGGCGATGTGGCGGCCGAGCCGATCGCTGCGGCACCTGTCGATGGCAGCCATAACCAGTCGGTCAGCCGCTCCAGCCTGGAGCCAGTCACCGTCCAGCAGCTGCCGCCGCCGAGCGCGCCCAAAGCTGCTCCGATGCGCACCGCTTCCGCGCCGGCGCTTGCACCGGCACCGCATGTCGACAGAACGACTACCGGCACCGTCCAGCCGGCGAGGCCGTTCAAGAATGCCGGTGACTCCGATCCGAAACCAGTTGCGGCTGGTACACCGCATGCGACCGAGATCGTGGTCAGCGACGGCGAGACCATTTCCGGCATCGCTCATCGCTATCATGTGCCGGCCGACGTGATCGTGAAGGTCAACGGCTTGAGCGCCACCAAGGGGCTGAAGACCGGCCAGAAACTGGTCATCCCGGCCTATGCCTATTCAAGCAAGGGGACGGAGCCGAAACTTGCCGACGGCAAGCCGGCAAACAGCCCCAAGGCGCCGGCGCCGGAGAAGGTCGCCGTACTGCCGCAGCAGCCGAAACTCAAGGACGGCAAGTCCGCCGCGCAGGTTGACGCTTCGGCAGCGAACAAGCCGAAGACCGACAAGCCGGCGCAGACGGCCTCGGCCGCGCCAAAGGCCGCGGGCACCTACACGGTCCAGTCGGGCGACACCATGTCCTCCATCGCCAGGAAGACCGGCGTTGGCGTCGTGGCGCTGAAGCAGGCGAACGGCATGCAGGACGGCCTGCTCAAGATCGGCCAGACGCTGAAGGTTCCGGCAGGTGGCACCGCAACGGTCGCCAGCGCCAAGCCGGCCAAAGTTGATCCGGTGACGACCGCGACCACCCAACCGGCGGCAAAGCCGACGGAGACACTCGCCACCTACACGCCGCCGAAGAAGGACGCCAAGGTTATCCAGCAGGCCGAGGACGACGATGCTGTTGCGCCCGATGCCACCGGCATCGGCAAGATGCGTTGGCCGGTGCGTGGCCGCGTCATCTCCAATTTTGGTGGCGGCAAGGATGGCGTCGACATCGCCGTGCCTGAGGGGACGCCGGTCAAGGCGGCCGAGAACGGCGTGGTCATCTATGCCGGCGACGGCCTCAAGGAATTCGGCAATACGGTGCTGGTGCGCCACGAAAACGGGCTGGTCACCGTCTATGGCCACGCCAGTTCGATCGAGGTGCAGCGCGGCCAGAAGGTCAAGCGCGGCCAGGAGATCGCGCTGTCGGGCATGAGCGGCACCACCGACTCGCCGAAACTGCACTTCGAAGTGCGCAAGAACTCGGCCCCGGTCGATCCCTCAGGTTATCTCGAATAGTCGGGAATAGAACAATAAACGTTTTGCAGGCCGTCTGACCTCCAGTCCGGCCCGCCGGCTCAGCCCGCTCCGCAAGGGGCGGGCTTTTTCAGTGACCTGACGCAAATCAATCAGTCGTTCAGCGGCTTGCCGAGCCGGCCGGCCAGATCCTGGGTGAACTGCCAGGCGACGCGGCCCGAGCGGCTGCCGCGTGTCGTTGCCCATTCCAGGGCGTCGGCGCGCAACGTCTCCGGGTCGATCTTCAGTCCATGATGGCTGGCATAGCCGTTGACCATATCGAGATATTCGTCCTGCGAACATTTGTGGAAGCCGAGCCACAGGCCGAAACGGTCCGACAGCGAAACCTTTTCCTCGACCGCCTCGGACGGGTTGATGGCGGTCGAGCGCTCATTGTCGATCATGTCGCGCGGCAACAGGTGCCGGCGGTTCGACGTGGCGTAGAAGATGACATTGGCCGGGCGGCCCTCGACGCCGCCTTCAAGGGCTGCCTTCAGCGACTTGTAGGAGGTGTCGTCATGGTCGAAGGAGAGGTCGTCGCAAAACAGGATGAAGCGAAACGGCGCCGCCTTCAGCAGGCCCATCAGCCTGGGCAGCGTGTCGATATCCTCGCGATGGATCTCGATCAGCTTGAGCGGCAGGTCGGATTTGGCCTGGGCGTTGATCTGCGCATGCACGGCCTTGACCAGCGAGGATTTGCCCATGCCGCGCGCACCCCACAACAACACATTGTTGGCGGCATGGCCGGCGGCGAAGCGTTCCGTGTTTTCGACCAGAATGTCGCGCACGCGGTCGACGCCGCGGATCAGGCCGATGTCGACGCGGTTGACCTTGCGCACCGGCTCGAGATAGCCGGGGTCGGCCTGCCAGACGAAGCAATCGGCAACCGCAAGATCGGTTTGCGGCACCGGCGGCGGGGCGAGGCGGGTGACCGCCTCGATCAGGCGGTCGAGCTTTTGGTTCAGGGCCTCGATGGTGCTGTCGGTCATGTCTCGTCTTTTATGTTTCCGCACGAACGTGCGTAGGGGCCGAAATCGTCTTGATCCGGGCGAGATAGAAACTGGTTCCAAGCTTTTGTTTGGGCATGATCTTTTGCGAAAACCACGCCCGTATTCCGGGAGCATGCTCTAACACGGGTCAACCGGCCGGAAAAGCAGCTGAAAGCCCGGCCGCGCAGTTGCATTGGTAACTTTACCCACTATATTCCGGCCAAATTTGGCGAGGCCGCCCTACGGCCTTCTTCGTAACCAGGAGTTCTTGATGTTCGTCACACCGGCATACGCCCAAGCTACCGGAACTCCGCTTGGTCCGTTCGGGGATATCGGCATGATACTCCCGTTCGTTCTGATCTTCGTGATCATGTATTTCCTCATCATCCGGCCGCAGCGCGCCCAGTTGAAGAAGCGCCAGGAGATGATCTCGGCCGTGCGCCGTGGCGACACGGTCATCACCGGCGGCGGCTTCGTCGGCAAGGTGACCAAGGTGATCGACGACAATGAGCTTGAGATCGACCTTGGCGGCGGCACCAAGGTGACGGCGCTGCGCTCGACGATCGCCGATGTTCGGGTCAAGGGCGAGCCGGTGGCCAACCAGAACGCCAAGAAGTAAGCCAGTTTCCCAAGCGGAGCGATCCGCGGGCAGAGCTCTGACAAAGACGGCGTATGGTCCATTTTTCGCGCCTGAAAATGATCCTGATCTGGCTTGCTATGGCCACAATGCTCGTCGACGCGCCCAGTCTTCACGCTGCCGGCGCGGACGTGCTGCTTCGATTGGACGCGACCGATGTGATCGATCGCCGGTTGGAGGCGACGCGTGACGAAATCAGGACGCTGCTGCGCGATGCAAGGATCGGCTATACTGGTCTTGCTAAGTCGGGTCGGGCCGTTCAGGTGCATATCACCGACGCCGCTCAGGTCGGCGCGGCCAAGATGGCATTGGAGGCGGTGACTGATCCTGTCCTTGGCAGCGCTGGTCCGGTCCAGGAAGTGATCCTGGATGATACCGGAGCAGCGTTGCTCAAGTTCACGGTAACAGACACAGGTATCAAGTATCGGATGTCGATCGCGCTTGCGCAGTCGATCGTGGTCATTAAGAATCGCCTGCGTGATCTTGGTGTAGCCGACCCAGTAGTGCGGCCAGAGGGCGAAGACGGTATGCTGGTCCGGACCTCGGGCGTTGCGGATTTGCAAAGGCTGAGGAGAATTCTCACCCGAACCGGAATGCTGACTTTTCAGTGGGTTGATGAGTCGATGCCGGTCGCTGATGCGATCAATGGCCGGACGCCCGCTGGCTCGGTGGTGGTTTATTCGAAGGACGATCCACCGGTTCCCTATCTGGTTGAGAGCCGAACGATCGTTTCCAGTGACGACATTGTCAATGCTCAGGCGACTTCCAACTCCGTCACAAATGAGCCGGCGGTTTCGTTCACCTTCGATTCCAGGGCAACGGCACGCGTTGCGCAGGCGACCTCGCAGAATGTCGGCAAGCTATTTGCGATGATCCTCGACAACCAAGTGCTTTCGGTGCCAGTCGTCCGCGAGCCAATTCTTAACGGCCGCGGCCAGATATCGGGCAACCTTACAAAGGAGAACGCCGATGATCTGGCCTTGCTTTTGCGTTCCGGACCGATGCCTGCACAGTTGAAAATAGTCGAGTAGCGCACGATAGCGCCCGGCGGTGATCAGAATTAGAATGGAACCGACAGAGGCGATTGACGCCGAAACCGCTGCCGGCGGCAGCGCCAAATTGACCTCAGCGCGCTCGACAATCGGCGAAGTGCGGGTTAAGGGCGAGCCGGTGGCAAATAAGAACGCCAAGAAATAACCGAATTGTCGGCGGAACGATCCGCCAGTACGCCCTGACGGACAACGCCATATGCTGTATTTTTCGCGCCTGAAGATGATCCTGATCTGGATCGCCGTGGCCGTCACATTCATCCTTGCCGCGCCAAATCTCTTCCCGGCCAGCACATTGGCGCAATTGCCGAACTGGGTGCCGAAGCGGCAGATGACGCTTGGTCTCGATCTGCAGGGCGGTTCGCACATCCTCTTGCAGATGGACCAGAACGACCTGGTCAAGGCGCAGCTGGAAACGACGCGCGACGAGATCCGCACGCTGCTGCGCGATGCCAAGGTGGGCTATACCGGCCTTGGCGGCACCGGCAGGACCGTACAAGTGCGCATCACCGATCCAACCCAGATCGATGCCGCCAAGGCGGCGCTTAAGCCGCTGACCGATCCGGTCGCCGCCGGCCTGTTCACCGGTGGCTCCATCCAGGAGATGTCCCTGGATGATTCCGAAGCCGGGCTGCTCAAATTCACCGTCACCGACGCCGGCATCAAATACCGCACCTCGGCCGCATTGGCGCAGTCGATCGAAGTCGTCGAGCGTCGCGTCAACGAACTCGGCACCACCGAGCCGATCGTGCAGCGGCAGGGCGACGACCGTGTACTCGTCCAGGTGCCGGGCCTGCAGGATCCGCAAAGGCTGAAGGAGATCATCGGCCAGACCGCCAAGATGACCTTCCAGATGGTCGATACCTCGATGTCGGTGCAGGATGCGCTGAACGGCCGCCCGCCGGCAGGCTCCTCGGTGCTTTATTCGCAGGACGATCCGCCGGTTCCGTATCTGGTGGAAAATCGCGTCATCGTGTCCGGTGAAGATCTTGCCAAGGCGACGGCAACCTATGATTCCCGAAACAACGAGCCGGTGGTTTCGTTCGTCTTCAACTCGCGCGGTGCGACACGATTCGGCCAGGCGACGCAGCAGAATGTCGGCAAGCCGTTCGCCATCATCCTCGACAATCAGGTGATTTCGGCGCCGGTGATCCGCGAACCGATCCTCGGCGGCAGCGGCCAGATCTCAGGCAATTTCACCGCCGAAAGCGCCAACGATCTCGCCGTGCTGCTGCGCGCCGGCGCGCTGCCGGCAAAGCTGACCGTGATCGAAGAACGCACCGTCGGCCCAGGCCTCGGCCAGGATTCGATCCATGCCGGCAAGGTCGCCGGCATCATCGGCTCCATTCTCGTCGTCGCCTTCATGTTCGTCGCCTACGGACTTCTCGGCTTCCTCGCCAACATTGCGCTCGCCGTGCACGTGGCGATGATCGTCGGGGTCTTGTCGCTGCTTGGCGCGACACTGACCTTGCCCGGCATTGCCGGTATCGTGCTGACCATCGGCATGGCGGTCGATTCCAACGTGCTGATCTATGAGCGTATCCGAGAGGAGCGACGGGCCGGCCGTTCGGTCATCCAGTCGATCGACACAGGCTTCACCAAGGCGTTGGCGACCATCGTGGATTCCAACGTGACGTCGCTGATTGCCACGGTCGTGCTGTTCTATCTCGGCACCGGACCGGTCAAGGGCTTCGCCATCACCTATGCCATCGGCATTTTGACCACGGTGTTCACCGCCTTCACCTTCACCCGTCTGCTGGTGTCGATCTGGCTGCGCCGTGCGCGTCCGAAGGAATTGCCGCGTGCGCCGGTGACCTTCGTTCCGGCCGGCACGAAAATCCCGTTCATGGGCATCCGCCGCTGGACGTTCGCACTGTCCAGCCTGCTGTCGATCGCGTCGGTTATCGGATTCCTGACCATCGACATCAACTACGGCATCGACTTCAAGGGCGGCTCGATCATCGAGGTGCAGTCCAAGCAAGGCGACGCCGATATTGGCGATATCAGAAGCCGGCTGTCGGAGCTCAATATCGGTGAAGTGCAGGTCCAGCAATTCGGCGCGCCGAATGACGTGCTGATCCGCGTTGGCACCCAGGATGGCGGTGAGAACGCCGAGCAGACCGTCATCGACAAGGTGCGCGGCGAGCTGCAGGACAATTACGATTTCCGCCGCGTCGAGGTGGTGGGTCCCACCGTTTCGGGCGAACTGGCCAAGCAAGGCACGATTGCGATGATCATCGCGCTGATCGGCATCCTGGTCTATGTCTGGTTCCGCTTCGAATGGCAGTTCGCGGTCGGCGCAATCGTGGCGACGGTGCACGATGTGGTGATGACGCTGGGCTTCTTCGTCATCACCGGGCTCGAGTTCAACCAGTCTTCGCTGGCGGCGATCCTGACCATTATCGGCTATTCGCTCAACGACACGATCGTCGTCTATGACCGTGTTCGAGAAGATTTGCGAAAATACAAACGAATGCCGCTCCCACAATTGTTGAACAACGCCATCAACGAGACGCTGTCGAGAACGACGCTAACTTCGGTGACGACCATCCTGGCGCTGCTGGCGCTCGTGTTGTTCGGCGGCGAGGTGATCCGCTCGTTCACCATGGCGATGCTGTTCGGCGTCGTCTTCGGCACCTATTCGTCGATCTTCATCGCAGCGCCCTTGCTGATCCTGTTCAGGCTCAGGCCGCAGGGAGCGAGCGCCGATGAGGAGAAGCCGGTTGGTGGCGGCAAGGCCATGGCGACCTGACGGCTGCGCTGGTGGCAAAAGGCATCGTCATCCGCGAGGCGCATTTCCCCGGACGGGCGCCGATCGAAGCCTACGGCAATGGCGGCTTCCGTTTCGCCGACATGTCGCATCGCGGCTCGCTTCTGTGCCTGCCCTCCGGCATCCATGGCTGGGAGCCGGCCGATCCGCTGGCCCTGACGGCGGCGGATTTCGACCTGCTGCTGGCCGAAGCCGACAAGGTCGAGATCCTGCTGGTCGGCACAGGCAAGGATTTGCGGCCCTTGCCGGCAGCACTTCGGGCGGCGCTGAAGGCGGCTGGCATTGGCTCCGACCCGATGTCGACGGGGGCAGCGGTGCGGACCTACAATGTGCTGCTTGCCGAAGACCGCGCCGTGGCTGCGGCGCTCATCGCCGTCGACTGACGTGACCGATACAGCTGACATCGTCATGGAGGCGGTGCGCGCCGGCGACCATGACCGCTATGTCAGCGCACTCTATGCACCGGCCGACAAGCGCGCGGCGCTGTTTTCGCTTTACGCCTTCAATGCCGAGATCGCGTCTGTCCGCGACCGCATCCACGAGGCATTGCCGGGCGAAGTGAGGCTGCAATGGTGGCGCGATGTCATCGCTGCTGAAGCCGCAGCCACAGGCAACCCGCTCGCCGATGCGCTGAAGGCGACGATTTCTGCCCATGGCCTGCCCAAAACTGCCTTCGACAACTTGCTCGAGGCCCGCATCTTCGACCTCTATGACGATCCGATGCCGTCGCGCACCGATCTCGAGGGCTATTGCGGCGAGACGGCGGCCGCGCTGATCCAGCTGGCGGCGATGGTGCTCGATCCCAATCAGGCGCCGCGCTTTGCCGAACTGGCGGGCAGGGCCGGCTGCGCCCAGGCGATGACCGGCCTGTTGCTGCTGTTGCCGCTGCATCGCCGACGCGGGCAATGCTTCGTGCCGGCGGATATCCTTGCAGCGGCCGGCTCGTCGCCGGAGGAGTTCGTAAGCGGCGACGGCGGCCCCGGCGCTCAGCGCGCGGTGGCTGCGATGATTGCATTGGCGCAGGAGCATCTCCGCGCTTTCGAGCAAGGGGCGTCCGCACTTCCGGAAACGCTGCGTCCGGCGTTCCTGCCGCTGGCGCTGACCAACGCCTATCTCGGCAAGATGGCGAGTGGTCGTCGCTCGCCGCTTGGCGGCGCAGCCCGGCTTTCGGCTCTGCGCCGGCATTGGCTGTTGCTCAGGCGCGCAACGGGGGGATGGCCAGCGAGTTGACGTAAACGTCAATCGCGTTAGGGCCCTGAGACTTGGCTATTCAGCAGCTTCCGCTGTTTGCGCCGGCAGCCCTAGCCACTCCCGACAATCTGCCCGCGCGCGTGAGGTGATCGCGTGGCGCTTGGCCACCGTCTTGTCCTTGCCGCGCAGGCGTTTGCCTTCGGTCTTCGGTGCTTCCACCGGCGGGAACAGGCCGAAATTGACGTTCATCGGCTGGAACGAGCGTTTGCCCGGCTCGTCGTCGGAGACGATGTGGCCGCCGGTGATGTGGTTGAGCAGCGCGCCGAAGGCGGTGGTGAGCGGTGGCAGCGACGGGGTGTGGCCGAGCCGCTCGGCGGCGGCGAAGCGGCCGGCGAGCAGGCCGATCGCCGCGCTCTCGACATAGCCCTCGCAGCCGGTGATCTGGCCGGCAAAGCGCAGGCCCGGCCGCGACTTCAGCTGCAGCGAGGCGTCGAGCAAGGTCGGCGAATTGATGTAGGTGTTGCGGTGCAGGCCGCCGAGACGGGCGAACTCGGCGTTTTCCAGACCCGGAATGGTGCGGAACACGCGCACCTGCTCGGCATGCTTCAGCTTGGTCTGGAAACCGACCATGTTGTAGAGCGTGCCCAGCGCATTGTCCTGACGCAGCTGCACCACGGCATAGGCTTTTACCGTCGGATTGTGGGCATTGGTCAGCCCCATCGGCTTCATCGGCCCGTAGCGCAGCGTCTCGACGCCGCGCTCGGCCATGATCTCGATCGGCAAGCAGCCGTCGAAATAGGGCGTGCCTTCCCACTGCTTGAATTCGGTCTTCTGGCCGTCGACCAGCGCCTGTACGAAGGCGAGATACTGGTCCTTGTCCATCGGGCAGTTGATGTAGTCCTTGCCGGTGCCGCCGGGCCCAACCTTGTCGTAGCGCGACTGGAACCAGCAAATGTCCATGTCGATCGTGTCGAAATGGATGATCGGGGCAATCGCGTCGAAGAAGGCCAGCGCATCGGCGCCGGTTGCCTCGACGATCGACTGGGCGAGCGACGGCGCGGTCAGCGGTCCCGTGGCGATGATCGCCTGGTCCCACTCCGCCGGCGGCAGGCCCGGCACTTCCTCGCGCTCGATGGTGATCAGCGGGTGCGCTTCAAGCTTTTTCGTCACCGCGTCGGAGAAACCGTCGCGATCCACGGCCAGCGCGCCGCCTGCCGGCACCTGGTTGGCGTCGCCGGCACTCATGATCAGCGAGCCGGCCAGCCGCATTTCGGCATGCAGCAGGCCGACGGCGTTGTTCTCGGCATCGTCGGAGCGGAAGGAATTGGAACAGACAAGTTCGGCAAGCCCATCGGTCTTGTGCGCATCGGTGCCGCGCACCGGGCGCATCTCATGCAAAATGACGGGAACACCGGCTTGTGCTGCCTGCCAGGCGGCTTCGGAGCCGGCGAGGCCGCCGCCGACGATGTGGATAGGATTTTTGCTCATGAGCGCCGGAATAATCGCTTGGCGCGCCGTTTGCAATTGGCCGGTGCGAGCGTGGGTCATTGTCGTGCAACGACGGAGCTCGACTTTCTTATGTCCGCAGCGACGGTCTGATGGCGGCGTAAAGCGCCTCGATCGACTGCATGCGCAATTGAAAAGCCTGCCCAAAAACAACAACACCCGCCGCGTGAGGAGGTGCGGCGGGTGTCGTTTTTGGGGCCGATCCTCGGGAGGAGGTGGGGATCGGCCGTATTCGCCATCGCCGGGGAGGAGGTCGGCTTTGACGAAATTCTTTTCGCCGGATCGAGGGAGGCGAAATCCCTGGAAGACGAACTGCGTTCACTTTGAAGACGAACTAGCGTTCGCTTCGGAAAGACGAACTGCGTTCGCTTTGGAAACAGCGCCCGCCGCGGGAGGAGGTGCGGCGGGCGCCGTTTTGGTGGTCAACCCTCGGGAGGAGGTGAAGGCTGACCGTATCCGTCAGGGTCGGGGAGGAGGTCGACCCTGGCGAAATTCTGGCTAGATCGTCGCTCTGCGGGCGATGATCTTGATCTCGTCACGGACGATGCCGAGATCATGGAGCTGACGGTTCGAAAGGCGACCCAGCTCGGTAACGGTGTCGCGGTAAACGCGCCAGTTACGATAGTTGCGGATCAGGTTCATTGTCGTTCTCTTTTTCAAAACTGGTTCGGACCATTTGCGATCCGAAGAGGATTAGACCGCCTTGCGGGCGACGTAGTGGATGTCGCTGCGGCTGATGCCGAGGTCGGTCAGTTCACGGTTCGACAGGCGGCTCAGCTCGGAGACGGTGTCCCGGTAGCGGCGCCAGTTGCGGTAGTTGCGGATCAGGTTCATGGTAGTGCTCGTTTCGTCTTTCTTCGGATCATTCCGTTTGTGTACGAACAGTAAATAGGCTGGGTAATATCGATTTAAAAGTGCTGTTGGCGCATGGCAGCAATGCAAATTGTGCAATGCAACATTAACGCGCGTTCACGGCTTCGTCATGAAGAAACCCGAATCGGAAAATGACGTTGCGTCAACGATTTGAGCGGATCGGCTGTCAGAAAGACCAAGCTGGGGGAGAAGCGGCATGGCGAGTTATTCGTCACGGGCGAGGGCCGATATCGGGCGGTGGCTGCAGGCCGGCCTGATCGACGCGAAGACGGCCGATGCGCTTAAGTGCGACATCGACGCAAACGAGCGCAAATCGCTGAGCTTCGGCACTATATTGGCCATGATGGCAGCGCTGCTGTTCGGCGCCGCGATCCTGCTCTTCGTCGCCGCCAACTGGGACGTCATCCCGCGGCTGGTGCGGGTCGCGGCGCTGTTTGCCGTCATTCTCGCCGGCTATGTAGGCGGCGCGGTGTTGAAGATGCGCGACCATGCGGCGATCGGCGAGGCGCTGTGGATCGTGGCCGCCGCGGCCTTCGGCGGATCGGTCGCGCTGATCGGCCAGATGTACCATCTCACGGGTGACGAAGCCTCGGCCATCGTCACCTGGGGCATCGGCACCGCATTTGCCGCGGTGGCGTTGCGCTCGAACCCGCTGACGGTCGCTGCCGTCGGCATATCCGTTGCCTGGCTGTTCGTGCGCGCGTTCGACTTTTATGACCGCCCCGTATTTCCGGATTTCTTCGTCATCATGGCGCCGGTGCTTTTTGTCGTCTCGTTGTGGACGCGCAGCCAGCCGGCACGCCACCTGATCATTCTCTCGGTCATTTTCTATATCGCGGTGCGCGGCCTGGACCAGAACACGCTCGCCCTGGCTATTCCTCTCGTCGTGGTGTCGGCGCTGCTGTTTGCGGTTTCGATCTTCGCCGCCGGGCCGGCCGACCGGATCTTGCAACTCGGCGGGCGGCTGCCTTTGCACGCCTTGACCGGCTTTCTCACCGGGCTGGCGATGATCCAGATCGAACTGGGCGATGATAACGCCTTCAGCAACGGCTTTGCCGTCGCCTCGGTTATCGCGCTGGCCGGGATTGCGGCGGCGATCGTTCTGGGCGGGCGCGAGAGCAGGGGGCTGCGCTGGGTTGCTTATGCCGGCTTTGCCTTCGAACTTGCCATTATCTACGTCGTGACCTTGCAGACGATGCTCGGCACGGCCGGCTTCTTCCTGGCTGCCGCGGTGCTTTTCGGCACCCTGGCTCTCGTCATCATCCGTGTGGAAAAACGCATGAAGGCCCCGGAAGGAGCGGCAGCATAATGTCTGGAAAGAAACTTGTCATCTCGGCGCTGGTCCTGGCGCTCGTCCAGATCGGCTTCCTGAGCTGGATCATCGCCGGCCGCGCGGCGATCCTGCGCAACCGCAAGGAGGTCTTGCTGAAAGTCGAGCCGGTCGATCCGCGCGATCTGCTGCGCGGCGACTATATTATCCTCGGCTATGAAATATCGCGCTTGCCGGTGAAGCTGATCGCCAACATCCCGGCCGGCCAGCTCGTGAGCGAGAACACGCCGATCGTGGTCCGGCTGAAGCCGGGCGCCGACGGCTATTGGCATGCGACCACGGCCTGGTTCGGCAGGGCTCCGACGCCGGCGACCGCCGACCGACCGCTTCTACCTACCTGAGGGCCAGGGCATGGCGATCCAGAACGACATGCGGGTGCGGCCATTCGGCGTGCGCATCGCGCTCGCCGCCAGTGGCGAGGCGCAGATCAAGGGGCTGATGGACGGCGACAAGACATTGTTTGAGGAACCGCTCTACTAGAAGACATTACCCAGGGCATGGATTTCGGCAACGATCGATCGCTCCGCCCTCATGCAAACCAGACGGGCGAAGACAATGCCGATTACGGTGACGACGCGCGAAGATATCAATCTCGATGCCGTTTTGCGCGTCGCCTGGAGAAACGACACGGTCGAAATCGGCGACAAGGCCTTGCAACGCATTGCCGAATGCCGCGCCTCGTTCCTGAAACTCATTGAGTCCGATCCGCCGCCGGTCATCTACGGCGTCACCACCGCGATGGGCGAGCTGGCAAGCCGCAAGCTCGAACTTGACGAGCGCGACCGCCATGCGCGCATCAAGGCTTTTGCCGCCGCCACATCGTTCGGTGAGCCATTGCCTGAGCGCGTCGTAAGGGCGATCGTGTTGGCGCGGCTGACCAACTTTATCGAAGGCAATGCCGCGACCACGCCGCGCATCGCACGGGCGGTCGCGGCGATGCTCGACGGCGGCCCGATGCCGGTGGTGCCGTCGCAGGGGCAGGGCGGCGCCGGCGAGATCCTGGCGCTCTATCCGCTGTTTGCTGCGCTTACCGCCAGCCTTGAGCTTGAGGTGAAGGAGCGCGGTTCGCTGATCAACGGCTCGCCCTGCGCGGCGGCACTGGTGGCGGACGCAGCACTTGCCGCGCGTCGTCGCCTCGCCATGGCGCACAAGGTGTTCGCGCTGTCGATCGAAGCGTTTCGTGCGCCGCTCGAGCATTATGATGCAGCGCTCGACGGGCTCTGGGGCGACGAACACGAAGCGGCCGCCTTGCAAGGGTTGCGGCAGTTTCTGGTCGGCGCCGGGGATGGACGGCGCAATTATCAGGCGCCGGTCAGCTACCGCATCGTGCCGCGCGTGCTCGGCCATGCGCATCGGGCGCTGGCCGGCGCCGAGCAGGCGGCGACCGTATCGCTGGCCTCGATCTCGGACAATCCAGTCTATATCCCGCCCGACGCGGCGCACCCGCTGGGGCGCTGCATCTCCACCGGCGGCTATCACAATGCCATGGCGACGCCGGCGCTCGACGATCTGGCGGCGATCTGGGCCGATCTCTGCCTGCTCTGCGACCGCCACGCCTCAAAGCTGCTGAACGGCAAGGTGTCGCTGCTGCCCGACTTGTTGATGACCGGGCGGCATTGGGCCGACAGCGACGGGCACGGCAATGTCGGCTATGTGCCGATGGCGATCACCGGCTATCTCGAACAGGCCAAACTCGCGGCGCAGCGCACCTTCATTCCGGGCACGGAATCGGCCGGCGCCGGCCAGGACGACGTCGCCACCACCGCATTCTTCGCCTGGACCAAGGAAGCGACGGCCGGCCGCTGCCTCGATGCGGCAATGGCGATGCTGGTGATGATCGCCTCGCAGGCCCTGTACGTGACTGAACGCGCCGCGCCGCCGGCATTGCAGGATTTTGTCGCGGATATCAGGAAGATCGTGCCGCCGGTCGACGCCGACCGGGTGCTGGGGCCGGAGCTGGCGAAATTGGCGGAGTGGTTTACCGGTCAAGTGTTTGAAGTGTAGGCCGTCGCCGCCAGTCCTCCTACGCCACGGCTTCGGAGGACACCCTTCGCTCTATCAAGCTCCTGGGTGGCCTGCCACCCGAAGCTCGATAGAGCGAAGGGTGGTGCGGATGAAGGGACTCGAACCCCCACGCCTTTCGGCACTGGAACCTAAATCCAGGGCGTCTACCAGTTCCGCCACATCCGCATTTGTCGGCAATCCCATGTAGCCATCATTCTGTCAATGTCGGGGCGAAAATGTCTGCCGTTGGGGCGGTCATTCGCTGCAACGCGAAGATGGTTGAAAATTGGCCTCGCCTGTGACAAAAGGCGTGTCAAATGTGACGGGACGCGCCGATCCGCTTCTGCAGAATGTGATAAGAAGTAGGAAAAACAAGAACTTATTCACATCTTGGAACGCAGTTTGGAAGAATTTGAGCCGTAATTTCGGTCAAATCGCCAGGTTC
Organism: Mesorhizobium sp. M0052; assembly: GCF_040323255.1. NCBI lineage: Bacteria > Pseudomonadati > Pseudomonadota > Alphaproteobacteria > Hyphomicrobiales > Phyllobacteriaceae > Mesorhizobium > Mesorhizobium sp. M0052. Next base: position 31,065 of record NZ_JAMYUS010000031.1, read on the forward strand.
CGTACCAAAAGCCATTCCCGGCAAGATTGTACCGGCAGGCTGTGAACGGCAAGACGCCGTGGCAGCCTCTTTGGTGAAGATAAAGGTTTTACGATGCAGGTCACCGAAACGCTCAACTCCGGTCTCAAGCGCGAGATCAAGATCACCGTGCCGGCCGGTGATATGGAAGCCAAGCTGATGGCGCGGCTGTCCGACGCCAGGAACAAGGTCCGCATCAACGGCTTCCGTCCCGGCAAGGTGCCTGTGCAGCATTTGCGCAAGGTCTACGGCAAGTCGTTCATGGCCGAAGTGGTCAATGAGATCCTCAACGATTCGACCCGTTCGATCATCACGGGGCGCGGCGAAAAGGCCGCCATGCAACCTGAAGTGATCATGACGGAAGATGAGAAAGAGGCCGAGAAGATCCTGGCCGGCGGCGCCGACTTCGAATTCCGCCTCAACTACGAGGTCATCCCGGCGATCGAGATCAAGGATTTCTCCGACATCAAGGTGACGCGCCAGGTATTCGAAGTGCCGGACAGCGAGATCGACGAGCAGGTCCAGCGCGTTGCCGAATCGGCGCGCAGCTTCGAGCCGAAGACCGGCAAGGCCGCCGAAGGCGACCGCGTTTTGATCGACTATCTCGGGAAGATCGACGGCGAGGCCTTTTCCGGCGGCGCCGGCACCGACCAGCCGCTGGTTCTGGGGTCCAAGGAATTCATTCCGGGCTTCGAGGACCAACTGATCGGCGCCAAGGCCGGCGACGAGAAGCAGGTCACGGTCACTTTCCCGGAAAACTACCAGGCCGCGCATCTGGCCGGCAAGGAAGCCACCTTCGACGTCACCGTCAAGGAAGTGTCCAAGCCCGGCGCGCTGGAAATCAACGACGAGATGGCCAAGAACCTCGGCCTGGAATCGCTGGAGCGCCTGCGCGACGTGGTGCGCGGCCAGATCGAGAACCAGTTCGGCTCGATGACGCGCCAGAAGGTCAAGCGTCAGCTGCTCGACCAGCTTGACGCGGCCTATTCGTTCGAGGCGCCGTCGAAGCTCGTCGATGCCGAGTTCAACAACATCTGGACCCAGGTCAACCGCGATCTCGAAGCCGCCGGCCGTACCTTCGCCGACGAGGAGACGACGGAAGAAGAGGCACGCGCCGAATATCTGCGGCTTGCCGAGCGCCGCGTGCGTCTCGGCCTGGTTTTGGCCGAGATCGGCGAGAAGGCCGGCGTCACCGTTTCCGACGAGGAACTGCAGCGCGGCCTGTTCGAGCAGGTGCGCCGCTACCCGGCCAACCAGCAGCAGGAAGCCTTCGAGTTCTATCGCAGCAATCCGGAAGCCCTGAACACGCTGCGCGCGCCGATGTTCGAGGAGAAGGTCGTCGACCATCTGCTCAGCCAGATCTCGGTCACCGACGTCAAGGTCAGCAAGGAAGAGCTGATGGCTGACGACGAAGAGGGCGATACCGCCAAGGCCAAGCCGGCGAAGAAGGCCGCTGCCAAAAAGGTTGACAAGGCTGAAAAGGCCGACGACGCGGAAGAGCCGAAGAAGAAGGCAGCCCCGAAGAAGAAGGCCGCCAAGGACGCCGAATAAGCGCCTGACGACAAGATCAGAAAAGGCCGCCCTCGAGGCGGCCTTTTTCGTTGTGGCGGATGTGCCTTGAGCCACCGCAGCCCACCTGAACCTTTGTACGGTCGACCTGTTCTACCTACCGGCCAGATTCTGTGGTACACAAGTGCCGCAATTCCATCTGGGGAGGAGCGGAGAATCTATTCTGCCGTGCAGGGCGCATGCTGGTGCTACCGGCATGTGCAGACCGTCTCAGGCAAATTTGACGATCAGGGAGGAATGCCATGCGCTTGGTTGCGTTTTTCGCCGTCGTTTCCGTTGCAACTTTCATCGCCAATCCATCGCGGGCACAGGACGCCGCGGCGGGCGAGAAGGTCTTCACCAAATGCAAGGTCTGCCACGTCGCAGACCAAGACACCAACAAGATAGGCCCTTCGTTGCATGGCGTTATCGGCCGGACGGCCGGCACGCATCCGGATTTCAAATATTCCGAAGCCATGATCGCGGCCGGCACATCCGGCGTCAAATGGGATGAGCCGACACTGACGACGTATCTTCACGACCCCAAGGCAATGGTCAAAGGGACGAAGATGGCGTTTCCCGGCCTCAAGAAGGACGAGGACGTCGCCAACGTCATCGCCTATCTGAAGCAATTTTCCCCGTAACCTGGCTCTTCGGCCGGCCAGAGCGTTTCACCGTCTCACGGAAACGGCGATCCGCTCGATCTCTTTGTTCTTACGCAATTCCGGACGGAAAACCGCATACGCTTTTTCTGGAATTGCTCTAGGCTGCCCGGTTTCCATCGATGGTCGTCTCAAATGTCGGTCAAGGAAAGCCTCAAGGATACCGGCGTCCGCCTCTCGGAAGCGACGGCCAGTGATTTCTTTGCGCTCTTGAAGCCTCGGGTCATGGCCCTTGCCGTCTTTACCGCCTTCGTCGGTCTGATGGTGGCGCCCGGCGCGATGAACCCGGTCATCGCCGTGATCGCCATAGGTGCGATTGCGGTTGGAGCGGGAGCGGCCGGCGCGCTCAACATGTGGTACGACGCCGACATCGACGCGCTGATGTCGCGCACGTCAAAGCGGCCGGTTCCGTCGGGCCGCGTCACGGCCGGCGAAGCGCTCGGCTTCGGCCTGGTGCTTTCCGCACTTTCGGTCATGACGCTCGGCGTGCTGGTGGGCTGGCTTGCCGCGTCACTGCTGGCCTTCACAATCTTTTTCTACGTCGTCATCTATACGATGTGGCTGAAGCGCTCGACGCCGCAGAACATCGTCATCGGCGGCGCAGCGGGTGCCCTTCCTCCGATTGTCGGCTGGGCGGCGGCCACCGGCGCCATCGGCATTGAAAGCCTGATCCTGTTCCTGATCATTTTCCTGTGGACGCCGCCGCATTTCTGGGCGCTCGCACTGTTCAAGGCCGGCGACTATGCCGCTGCCGGCATCCCGATGATGCCGAACGTGGCCGGCCAGGCCTCGACCAGAAGGCAGATCTTCGCCTATTCACTGCTTCTGGCACCGATCGGAGTGCTGCCCTGGGCGTTCGGATTTACGAGCGGGGTCTATGGGATTGTTTCGGCTGCATTGGGCGCGGGTTTCATCTGGCATGCCTGGAACGCCCTGGTCATCCTCGACAAGGAGATGAAGCCGGCCAAGGCGCTGTTTGCCTATTCGATCTTCTATCTTTTCGCGATCTTTGCCGTGCTGCTTGCCGATACCATCGCGATGCGCGCGTTCATGTCAGCCGGAGGGTGACGGCATGACGCTGTGTTCGGAAACTTCGCCTTCCGGGAGCCTTTTGTAAGAACGGGCGACAAGCTCCAGTCAATGGAGTATATTGATTGCGGTGCAGGTCGCGGTTCGCGTGGCCAGTCATGCAGAACGGCAGCACCGTGATACCGCGACCTTGCCGGACCTGGTCTGGAGGAACGGGCATGACAAGTTTTCACGTGATTGCAGGCGCCAGCGAAACGCTGGAACACACCAAAATCCGAAAAATCAGTGTTTCCGATCTTTTCGATGCGCTCAAGCGCGGTGTTGACGATTTTATGGTCAAACCGTCGCACATCGTCTTTCTCTGCCTGATCTATCCGCTTGTCGGCGTGGTGCTCGCTGCCTGGACTTCGGGTGCCAATGCGTTGCCGATGTTGTTTCCGCTGGTGTCCGGCTTTGCGCTTATCGGTCCATTCGCGGCGATCGGCCTTTACGAGATCAGCCGCAGACGAGAAGCCGGGCTCGACACCTCCTGGACGCACGCGTTCGAGGTCAGGAATTCTCCGGCCCTGCCAGCCATCGCCGCAGTCGGGATCATGCTGGTTGCAATCTTCATCGCCTGGCTTTTGGCGGCGCAGGTGTTCTACGAATATCTCTTCGGCCCGGCTCCGCCTGTATCGATTTCGGGCTTCATCAATGAAATATTTGCCACCGGACGCGGCTGGTCTCTGATTGTCCTGGGGCACGCCATCGGCTTCGTCTTCGCCGCGGTGGTGTTGTGCACGACGGTTGTCGCCTTCCCATTGCTGCTCGACCGCGACGTCGGCGCCTACGAAGCCATCCACACATCGGTGCGAGCGGTGCTGGCGAACCCGATCCCCATGGCTGTCTGGGGACTGATTGTCGCCGTCGCCCTGATCATAGGCTCGCTGCCGGTGTTTGCCGGGCTGGCGGTCGTGCTGCCGATCCTGGGTCACGCCACCTGGCATGTCTACCGCAAGGTTGTGGAGCCGCCATCGTCCCCGACGCGGGTCGGCCTCTGACCCTGCAGATCAGCTGATGGGAAGCTTCATCTCCGGTCTTTGACCGGAGATGAAGCTGTGCGTCAGGGCCCCGGTCCGAAGAAGGACAACCGGGTGAGAAGCGTGTAGTCCGCTTCGAAGAGCATCATCGCCACGAACACCAATATCAGAAGCGGCGGCAGGATGATCGCATAGGTCAGGGCCAGCCGCTCCCAGGCCATGTGCATGAACACGGCGACGATCAGCCCGGCCTTGAGGATCATGAAGATCAGGATCAGAGACCATCTGAGATAGCCGTGGATGCCGAGATAATCGACCATGTAGGAGCAGGCGCTGAGGATGAACAGCCATGCCCAGACCACCAGATAGAGCTTGATCGGATGTTCCTGATGAACCTCCGCGACGCCGGTCGATGGCCCTTCATGCGCATGATCAGAGTGCAGCGCGTGTTGCCCGAGGCCGTTTGCGGTTGCTTCAGCCATGTCAGCCTCTCACCAAAGATAGAAGAATGCGAAAATGAACACCCAGACCAGGTCGACGAAATGCCAGTAGAGCCCCATGATTTCGACGTTCTCGTAGCGACCCCTGCGGCTGGTGAAGAAGCCGGGACGACCGACGTCGTAGTCTCCACGCCAGACCTTTCGCGCCACGATGATGAGGAAGATCACCCCGATCGTCACATGCGTGCCGTGGAAGCCGGTGATCATGAAGAAAGTCGAGCCGAATTGTGCCGCGCCCCAGGGATTGCCCCACGGCCGTACCCCTTCGGTAATCAGCTTGGTCCATTCGAAGGCTTGCATGCCGACGAAGGTGGCTCCTAGCGCTGCCGTCAGAAGCATGAGGATTGCGGTTTTGCGGCGGTCGCGGCGATAGCCGAAATTGACCGCCATGGCCATCGTTCCGCTGCTCGATATCAGCACGAAGGTCATGATGGCAATCAGGATCAGTGGAATGTCCGAACCGCCGATGCGAAGCGCAAAGACCTCGCTCGGATTGGGCCACGGCACACGTGTGGAGACGCGCGCGGTCATGTAGGAGAGCAGGAAGCAGCCGAAGATGAAGGTGTCGCTGAGCAGGAAGATCCACATCATGGCCTTGCCCCAAGACACGTTCTTGAACGCGCGCTGATCCGAGGACCAATCGGCGGCGATGCCTTGCCAGCCTGCGGGCCGCGTCTCCGTTTGGCCGGTATGCGTCAGTGTCGTTTCTGCCATGCTCCTCGACCTCCTAGGTCAGCAACTGCCGGCAAATATCGATGAACGTCGCGGCCCAGCCGGCTAAAAGAGCGAAGATGGCGAGCCAGACGAAAAGCAGGAAATGCCAGTACATGGCGCATAATTCGACGCTGAGGCGAAGCCGTTCCGGCCGTGCCCCGTTCCAGGCGCCGGCGGTTGTCCTGCCCAGGCCCACCAGCCCTCCCACTATATGCAGGCCGTGCATCCCGGTTATCAGGTAGAAAAAACTGTTGGCCGGATTGGAGGCCAGAAAATAGCCATCGGCGGTCAGGTCCCGCCATGCCATGAGCTGCCCGATGAGGAAGGCGATCGCGGTGAGCCCAGCCGCGGCAAGGCCGAGCCTGACCGTGTCCATCCGGCGCTTGCGCGCCGCGATCGAGGCGCATTGCAGCGCAACGCTGCTCAGCACCAGCATGCCGGTGTTGAGCCAGAGCAGGCGTGGGATGGGCAGCGGCTGCCAGTCCGACAGCGCCATACGCATGAAGTAGGCGCTGGTGAACAGCGCAAACAGGCAGCCGACGACGGCGAGGAAGACACCGAGGCCGATCTTGGCGGTGGGCAGGCTCGATCGGTCGAAGGCGACAAAATCTCCTGCCACACCTTGCTCGAGCCATGGTTTCGCCATCAGCCGCTGATGCGAGAGCCACCAGCCGGCAAAACCGGCGATCACGAGCAGGAAGACCAGGGTGACGCTCATGCCGGCTCCCTGGAGGGGCCGAACGTGCCCGGCATGTTTTGCGGAATGAAGTCCTCCTTCGCGCCCGGCACGCTGTAGTCATAGGCCCATCGATAGACGATCGGCAGATCCTTGCCGAAATTGCCATGCGCCGGTGGCGTCTGCGGTGTTTGCCATTCGAGTGTCGTGGCTCGCCATGGATTGCCACCGGCCTCGCGCCCATGGCGGATGCTCCAGATAAGATTGAACAGGAACACGATCTGGGCGAAGCCGACGATGAACGCCATGATGCTGATGAACGAGTTGAGGTGATGCGCCGACTCCGTCATGACCGTCACGTCGGTCAGTTCGGCATAGCGCCGCGGCACGCCCATCAGGCCGATGTAATGCATGGGAAAGAAGATCAGGTAGGCGCCGAGGAAAGTGACCCAGAAATGGAACCGGCCGAGCGTCTCGTTCAGCATCCGGCCGGTGACCTTCGGGTACCAGTGGTAGATCGCGCCGAAGATGACGACGATCGGAGCAACACCCATGACCATATGGAAGTGAGCGACGACGAACATCGTGTCCGACAGCGGGACGTCGACGACGACGTTGCCGAGAAACAGCCCGGTCAACCCGCCATTGACGAAGGTGACGATGAAAGCCATGGCAAACAGCATCGGTATGGTGAGATGGATGTCGCCCCGCCACAGCGTCAGCACCCAATTGTAGACCTTGATCGCCGTCGGGATGGCGATGATCAGTGTCGTGGTGGCGAAGAAGAAGCCGAAATAGGGGTGCATGCCGCTGACATACATGTGGTGCGCCCAGACCACGAAGCTCAGCGCGCCGATGCCAACGATGGCCCAGACCATCATCCGGTAGCCAAAAATGTTCTTGCGCGCATGCGTGCTGATCAGATCGGAGACGATGCCGAAGGCCGGCAGCGCCACGATGTAGACTTCCGGGTGGCCGAAGAACCAGAACAGATGCTGGAACAGGATCGGGCTGCCGCCATTGTGCTGTAGCTGTTCCCCCATCTCGACAACCGCGGGCATGAAGAAGGAGGTTCCAAGCGCGCGGTCAAGCAGCATCATCACGCAGGCGACGAACAGCGCCGGAAAGGCGAGCAGCGCCATGACGGTGGCGGTGAAGATGCCCCAGACGGTCAGCGGCAGGCGCATCATCGTCATGCCGCGCGTGCGGGCCTGCAGCACCGTCACGACATAGTTCAGACCGCCCATGGTGAAGCCGATGATGAACAGGATCAGCGAAACGAGCATCAGGATGATGCCCAATTCCTGGCCGCCAGGTGTGCCGGTCATGATGGCTTGCGGCGGATAGAGCGTCCACCCGGCGCCGGTCGGTCCGCCGGGCGCAAAGAAGCTCGACACCAGCACCAGCACGGCAAGGAGGTAGATCCAGTAGCTCAGCATGTTGACATAGGGAAAGACCATGTCGCGGGCGCCGACCATCAGCGGGATCAGGTAGTTGCCGAAGCCGCCGAGGAAGAGTGCCGTGAGCAGGTAGATCACCATGATCATGCCGTGCATGGTGATGAACTGGTAGTAGGCCTCGGGGGTGATGAAATCGAACGTGCCGGGGAAGCCGAGCTGCAGCCGCATCAGCCAGGACAGCACCAGCGCGACCAGGCCGATGGCCGTTGCGGTCGCCGAATACTGGATGGCGATGACCTTGGCGTCCTGCGAGAAGACATACTTCGTCCACCAGCTGTGCGGATGGTAAAGCTCCATTTCCGCGACTTCGGCGGGCGGGACGGCATCTGCAGGCGTGATATCGACCATAGGCGGAGCACCTCCGTGCCCTTCAGCGGGACCCGACAGTTTCGAGTTTTGCCGCAACTTCTAGAGCTGACGCCGTCGCGTTGCCCGGCGCCTGTTCCACCGAGCCCGTCTGCTGCGGCGCCGACAACTGCGCGAACGTCTGCTGCTGGTCGAGCCAGGCCACATAGTCCTGCTCGGTATCGACCATGACGATGCCATGCATCATCGGGTGCCCCTGGCCGCACAGTTCGGCGCACAGAACCTGGAAGGTCCCGGTCTTGGTGGGGGTGAACCAGAAATAGGTGACCGAGCCCGGTATCATGTCCATCTTGGCGCGGAATTCCGGAACGTAGAAATCGTGCAACACATCGATCGAGCGCAGCAGCATCTTGACCGGCTTGCCGACCGGCAGATGCAGGTCGGCCGCTTCGACCACGACGTCGTCCTGGCCGCTGGGATCCTTGGCGATCACGCCCAGCGGATTTTCAGCGGTGACGTCGCGGGTGTCGGATGTGCCGAGTTTGCCGTCCTTGCCGGGCAAGCGGAAGCTCCACTGCCATTGCTGGCCGACGACTTCGACCACGGTTGCGTCGCTTGGAACGTTGACGAACCGGCTCCAGACAAACAGGCCGGGAACCAGCATGGCGGTAACACCCACTCCGGTGACGATCGTCAGCCACCATTCGAGCCGCTTGTTCTCCGGTTCGTAGGCCGCCTGGTTGCCTTCGCGGTGACGGAAGCGGAAAACGCAATAGGCCATGAATAGGACGACTGCGGCGAAGACGACGCCGGTAATCCAAAAGGTGATGATGATGGTGTTGTCGATATAGTCCCAATTCGAGGCAATCGGAGTCCACCACCATGGGCTCAGGAAGTGGAACAACACCGAGCCCACGACGATCAAAACGAGTACAACCACTATGGGCATGTCCCGTTCCTCCAGGTATTTCAGGGGGCGCGAAGCCGTCCCGGGAAAATACCAAGTGCATCATGCGTGATTTGCGATCGAAATTCTAGAGCCGGTTGTGGAAGGAGCGAAAAATTGCTTCTGCGGCGCCCGGACCTTGCTTCGTTGGTGACGCCGGAGCGACACCTGACCCCCCAAATCAGGGAGGGCAGGGGCTGGTTTGATTCGGCTTGCCTTGTTCCAGCGGGATCAAAGCGCCTTGATGATGATGCAGCCGGCCAAAAGCAGCACGACGCCGGCGAGCCGCATGCCGGAGACAAGCCGCTGCGGCAGGCGGAACCAGCCGAAGGTGTCGACGAAGATGCCGGCGACCTGCTGGCCGGCCACCGTCAGGCTGACGGCAGCTGCCGCTCCGATGACGGGGATGGCGGTGAACACGGTCGTGACATAGGTGGCGCCGGCAAAACCTCCGAGCCAGCCCCACCAGGGCATCGACGACAAGCCGGCGAGGCGAGGGCGGGGCGTCTTCGTCAGGGCAAGCGCGATCAGAAGCACCGCGGCCATGGCCAGCATCGCCACCAGGAACGAGATGGTGCCGACCGCAAACGGCGCGCCGCCAAGGTCGTGCCGAAGCAAGGCGTTTACAGCGCCTTGCACCGGAAGCACGGCGCCTGCCAGCAGCGCCAGTCCGATCCACCCTGGTCTTGAGGATGCGGTATTGTCGGCCGCGCCCTTCTGTCCCAGAACGATGAGGGCAGCCCCGGCAAGCAAGACGAGCATGCCGAAGGCAGGCCCGGCTCGCAGTCCGGCTTCGGGGATCCCGAGCCAGCCGAACGTGTCGAGGGCGAAGGATGCAAGCATCTGCCCAGCGATGAAGAGCCCGACGGACACGACGGCGCCAAGGCGAGGGAACAGAAGAATGGTCGAAACAACGTAGAAGGCCGAAGCCATGCCGCCGATCGCATGCCACCATTCGGCTTGCCGAACGGCAAGCAGAGCCGGTGTCGTTCCGGTGAGGGCCGTGATCGACAACAGCACGATGGCGCCGACCGCGAGCTGAAGCGTGGTCGCGGCAAAGGGTGAGCCGACCGCCTTTGAAAGTTGGGCATTGGCGCCGGCTTGCACCGCAAGCAGGCCACCGGCGACAAGCGCCAGAGGGACGAAGAGGATTTCCACGATCGTATTCCTTGAATGCGGGGTGCGGCGGCTAGGGCATGATCCCAAAAAGTGGGTGCCGGTTTTTGGAAAAGATCATGCTCCAACAAAGGGTTAGGTCATGATGAGATTTCAACCAAATCTCATCATGATCTAAGCGGCAGCCGATGCTTCGGGCAGGGCGGGAACGGCAATGCCTCTGACAACTGCGGAGCGTCGGCCTATGGCGGCATACCAACGCGCCAGGTCTGGCGCGTCATCGAGGCTGAGGCCGAGCCTGGTGACGGCCGCGTTGATCCATGGCCATGTCATCACATCGGCGATGCCGTAGCTTTTGCCGACAATGTGCTCATGGTGCTTTAGCCGGCTATCGAGAACTCGGAAGACACGTCCGGTTTCGCGCTCAAAACGCTCGATCACGTAAGGGATTTTTTCCGGCGCGAAAATTTTGTAATTCCACAATTGGCCAAGCGTCGGGCCGACATGGGCCGCCTGGAACAAGGTCCAGGTCAGCGTATCGTCCGCTTCCTGCGCGCCCACCGGCTGAAGCTTGCCCGACCGTCGCGCCAGGTAGTGTAGGATGGCGCCGGATTCGAAGACCGTGCGGCCGGCGTCCCGGTCGACGATCACCGGGATCTTGTTGTTGGGATTGAGCGCCAGGAAATCAGGCTTGGTCTGGTCGCCCCTTTCGATGTCGACCAAGCGGACCGAGTAGGGCAGGCCGACCTCTTCCAGCATGATCGAGGCCTTGTGCCCGTTGGGTGTCTGACAGGTGTAGAGTTCTATCGGCGTCATGGCTCTTCTCCGCGACTTTTGTCGTCGGACTCCATATGGCGTGCGTGCATGCGCAGATCGACATGCCGATTCGCCCGCTTGCTCTGCGTTTTTGCACAGCGAAGCGTCATTTTGACTCGCAGAGCGCAGCGCTTTCTTTTATCTTTCTGCAAGAATGCACAGCTCACGCGATATCGACTGGGAAGATCTGCGCATGGTGCTGGCCGTCGCCGATGGCGCTTCGCTGGCGGCGGCGGCTCGGATCCTGGGCGTGAACCACACGACTGTGCTGCGGCGCGTCAACGCCTTCGAGGCGCGGCTGGGTATCCGCCTTTTCGATCGGCTGCCGACTGGCTATGCCCTCACCGCGGGCGGCGAGGAACTGCTGGGCGCGGCACGCACAATGGCCGAGACGGTCAATGAACTGGCGCGCAAACTGTCGGGGCAGGATCTCAGGTTCGAAGGCAGGTTGCGGGTCACCACCACCGATACGCTGATGGCATCGGTGCTGCCGCCGATCCTGGCGGCGTTTCATAAGCTCCATCCCGGCATACGGGTCGAGGCGATGACGCAGAATTCCATCGCCAACCTGACGCAAAGGGATGCAGACGTGGCGATCAGGCCGGTATCGCAACCGCAGGAAATCCTGGTCGGCCGGCGCATTTCGGGCGTCGCCTTCGCCGCCTACGCGACACGTTCCTATGCCGAAACGCTACCCCCGGAGCCGAGACTGGGTGCGCTGCGCTGGATCGCGCCCGACGACAGCCTGGCCAACACCGGCGTCGCCCGCTGGATGCGGTCGTCGCTGCCCGATGTCGAGATCGCCATGCGCGCCGATTCCCTGGTGACGATGTCGCATGCGGCGGGCGCCGGAATCGGGGTTGCGGCGCTGCCCTGTTATCTCGGCGACAGCCTGCCCGGGCTTGTAAGGGTCGGAGGGCTGATCGAGGAGATCGGCTCGGCGCTGTGGGTGCTGGTGCACGACGATTTGCGCCGCACGGCGCGCGTCCACGCCTTCACCAAATTCGTCTCCGGCGAATTGCAGCAGCGGCGCGACCTTCTTGAGGGCAGGCTCGGCGCCGGAGCTTGAGACGCACGCCAGCTGACGCTGGGGCTCAACTCCGCAACAGGTTCCCAAGCTCGGCAACCGTCATCACGCGCCCGAACACCTTGCCTATGATGTCGAGGGTTGCATTGTGCGATGCCTCGTCCAGTCCGCCATTGGCGTCGCTGATGAAAGCCACCTTGTAGTCGCGCATGAAGGCGCTCCGCGCGGTGGATTCGCAGCAGATGCTGGTCACGGTGCCGATGATGATCACCGTGTCGACCCGGCCTGCGCCACGGATGTTGCGCAACACGGTCTCGAGCTGCGTGTTGTGGAAGGCATCGTAGCGGTGCTTCTTGATGACGACATCCCCAGGCAAGGGCGCAAGCGCGGCGACGATTTCGGCGCCGGCGCTGCCTTCCCGCATGCCTTTGGTTTTCAGCTTCGGCTGATAGCCGGTTTCCAGCGGCGAGATATCGAAATGGTCGCTGAGCACATGCTGGGTGTAGATAACCGGGACGCCTTGCGCGCGGCAAAGCTCGACCACCTGCCGCATCGCCGGAATGCGATGGCGGGCCATGGCCACTTCCATGACGGCGCCCTCATCGACAAAGTCGCTTTGCATGTCGATGACCAGGAGGGCTGCGCGTTGCTTGTCGAACGGCCATGGTTCGTCGCCGGGCTGGGCATTGCGTGTTTCCTGTTTCCGACGTTGATCAGGTGAGCAGCAGGCTCTTCATCGAGACATCGCAATTCCTGCCGATGACGATGTGATCGTGGATGGATGGAGAGATCAAGGTCGTGGCAATCTCGCAGCGAGCTCCGGGATTGGTTTGGGCGACTTGACGCGTCCTCGCTTGGCCTACGGGTCGATGACCGCGATCGCATCGATCTCTATCAGGTAGCCGGGAGACATCACCGCTATCCCGACCACCACGTTTGCTGGCTTGTGATCGCCGAACAGCTCGATCTGGGCCGCTTCGATGATCGGCACGTGTTCGTCGCGTTTGTAATCGACGATGTAGATCGTGATCTTGCAGACTTGCTCGGGCCGAGCGCCGGCGGCAGCAAGCGCTCGGCCGAGATTCCCGAACGCCAGGCGCGCCTGGACTGCGAAATCACCATGGCCAACGAGCTTGCCGTGTATGTCTTCTGGCTGCTGGCCCGAGACGAACACCAGCTTGCTTCCTGTCGCAACGACGACCTGGGAGTACATTTCCGGAATCGGCAGATCATTTGGATTTATGCATTCGAGCGTCATTGAATAGATCTCCTGCAATGGCTGACGGGAACTGGCTGCTTCGTATTCGCGAGTCTACGACATTGTCGCCGAAGCGGGCGCTTCCGTCGCAATATCACTTCTACACCGCAAGCGTGGGCGTTTGAGCCAAGCCGGAATGTTGCTGATTGGCTCGCGAGCGGTGGCGTTTGGGATGACGGCACCGGCGCCCATCAGGCTCAGATCAGCAGCAGGCCCTTCATCGAGGCGTTGCCTTTCTTGCCGATGATGATGTGGTCGTGGACGGCGATGCCGAGCGGCTTGGCGCTGTCGATGATCTGCTTGGTCATTTCGATGTCCGCACGCGATGGTGTCGGATCACCTGATGGGTGATTATGCAACTTCCTCTCGCTGTAAGCTATCTTGTTGGAAGATATTGTAAAAATCCCTATATCCAAGAACGTGAGGGCCGGCTTCTGGGAGCGGTATTGGATGCTCCTCCGTGACAAACCACGCTCACTCGCCGCCGTTCATGCTGAATCGCTTTGACGCACGGCACGCCACTGTATTCTTTTGATCCCACGTCTCCAGTTCCTCAACTGGGTACAACACGGCTTTGCCAAGCTTGACGTACGCCGGTCCAATCCTCTTGGCTCGCCAATTTCGCAGCGTTCCAAGAGAGATGGTGCCGCGATAGCGTTCCGAGACTTCCTCAACTGTCAAAAACTTCCTGTTGTCCATCAAGCTCTCCAAATGTCCGACGTCGGGAACATGGGAGCAGGCTCAAGCACGCTCCCAAACCCTTGGTCATGCAGTTGCGCGGCCATGAGTAGGTGTGTGCATCGGAAATAAAAGCCGCTCAGTGAGGGAGTAGAAGCAGGGGATATGTCTGGATAGAAATCGGATCAACTGCCAACAAAGTATGCAAGGTCGGTCGACCCGGGCCAACCGGAAAATGAGGAGTGCGATCTCCGGTACCATCGCTTCGACCCGTTAGTGATTGGGTTGACGTCGGAAACGAATTGGATGAGGCGACGCTTGTCGGCAAGTTTGAGCCAGCCAAGAAGGCTGAGCGGGGCGAGCGCAAGAAACGCGAGCCGAACTACTCTCGAAATCTGATCCCATGTCGCAAATAGGAGTGACGGGATAGTCAGAGGATGAACGGTCGGTGACCACGGCACGAGTTGGAAGCCGAGGCCGTCGTCGATCATCGCGAAGCGGCCCGATGACAGTATCAGTTGCCGCCCCGCTAGGAAAAAAGGCCGGCGCCCTCGCTGGGAGGTTGCCCGAATGGCGCCGGCCAGACGGTCCTTTTCAGGTCCGCCGCTCTCCAGACATAGCTGAGTCTTTCCGTTGCGTCAGATGGTGCCGGACTACGCTTTGGCTTTCCGCTTGGCAGGTGCCTTCTTGGCTGGTGCGACGGGTTCAGCCTTGCGGCCAAGCCCGATGGACTTCGCCAATTGCGAGCGCTGAGCGGCGTAGTTCGGAGCTGTCATAGGGTAGTCGTGCGGCAAGTTCCATTTGGCGCGATAGGCGTCCGGTGTCAGGCCGAAGTCCGTGCTAAGATGCCGCTTCAGTGATTTGAACTTTTTGCCGTCTTCGAGGCAGATAATGAAGTCCGGCGTCACCGACTTCTTCGGGTTGACCGCGGGAGTTTGCGGCTCAGCGACCGGTGGGATGGGCGTGCCAAGTCCGGACAGCGAAGCATGAACCGATGCTATCACGTCCGGCAAGCCAGAAACCGGCAATGGATTGTTGCTGACATATGCTGAGACAATGTCGGCCGTTAACTCAGCCAGTTCGGCAGAGCGGGTATCGGATTCGTTGGTCATTGGTGGTCCTTTTGCCTGATTTATCCCCTCTCTATTGGCTGATGATCAACGACGCAACCGTCGTCCCAAGCCTGATCTATCGAACTGCAGCGGAGCCAACGCAAAATTCGCAAGGTCTTTGGGACAACCCTTTGATGTTATTTCCGAAGTAGTTGCTACCGTAGAACGAAAGACGCTCGTCGAGCGAAGTTGCCTGCCCAGCATCCGGTTTGGCTGGGGTTCCTGGAAGCTTTTCGAACTTTCTGGGTCACGCCTCAGCCCGAATTGCTGGCACTTGTGAAGGACGTCGGGGCGCATGTATTTGCTCTGGGGCAGGCTTGATCGACGTATGTCGGATTTCGTCCCGGGGATGAACTGGCCCCGCTTCATCGCCCCTTCGAGACTCTTTGGGAGAGCCGTCAGGGTGAAACTTCCGAGCTGCGAGACTTGGACGCCGGCATGTTAGCCAAGCGTCGCCGCTCTAAGCCTGGGCAACGTCTGCCCCCGCGGCGCCTTGGCATCCCGCGCCAGAGTCTTCGTCGCTACAGCCACTCGATCTTCAGGATCTGGTGCAGTTCAAGCCGTTCAGCGATGAGGTGCCGGTGGCGCCATGGATGCGGTCGAAGAACCCCACGCCGGTTATGCGCGCGGCTGTCGGCTTCGCCTTCGCCTCAAAGGTCGGCATCTCCAAGGCTTGGTCCAGAGGCGTGGGGAACGAGACTAGCAGCCTCTCCATGTCCGCGCCGCTGCATCCCCAAACACGTTGGCCGGCCGCCGGTTGGCCATGTCGCGCGACGTTACCGACTTGGGCGGCAATGAAGATTGTTCCGGCGATGCCTGTTGGGCGCAGCACCGATTTTCCGTCGCTAAAGCGGTTCAATGGGCAGGTTGACATTCTCGTTTCGGGCTCCTTCCGGATAGACAATCTCGGCTGATCTCAGCCACTTATCCATTCTAGTGATGTAGTGGGTGATGCTCTCGCTCGATTTCAACGCCTGAATAACGACAAGAAGCTCAAGATATACCATGTTAAGTTTTGCTTTCCTTGGTTTTCAATTGTGATCGACATGTGAGGCCACGCTCTGTCGATTGCTTTTTCGCTCAAGTGTTTCCGATGATCCGAAACATGCGCGGCCTTCTTATCCGCGACGTATTTAATGACCTCCCTCCGCCGCACCGGTGTTCCATGTACCGCGATCGCGAGACCTTTCAGATATTCCGAGAGGGAGACGTCGGCGTCGTCCCGAAATCGCCAAGGGGTCCCAGTCAAAGGAGGTTGCCCCTTTAGCGAGAACACAGCAGCGATATTCGGGAGCCGATCCCCGGCCCAACGGTAGTTACCGCACGTCAAAAGCACGGCGGGGTGAATAGGGTCGAAATCCAGCATCCGCGCGAGAACTCTCAGGCCCGAACTCGGGATCAAGAGGCGTCCCGCGTTGAACAAGTCTCTCTCCGATAGCAACGCCGCAGAATGGTACTGCGACCGCGGATTTCAGCGGGCAGTTCCGCCACATTTGTGGTCATCTCCCTGGTCACGAACCGAAAATCCTCCACAGTTATCCGGGCAAGATCAAACTCCGTTTCAGAGAGAAGGCGATCCGGCGATTTTAACCGAAAGTGCGGCTTGACCAAATATGAGAACAGTAGCGCTTTGGCTGGCTTGTCCATTAGCAATCCTCAAGGACCAAGCATGCAGCATACACGTCTCTGGTCGGGCTTATGGGTCGAAAAGTTCGGCGAAATCGCCATTTTCTAGCGACGGTTGTCGAGGTTCGGCCATGTGGGTGCCACCCGGCCCTCCGGCGGGTGGCCAGGGGCAATCGCTAAGGCCGACACTGTGCACTGATCGGGGCGAGCGGCTTACCGCGCCTTCAAGGGTAACTGCTTGGAAGGCGGATCGACAAGCTGCTCGCCCGGCGTGAGTCGCCTACATCCAAGCCTGCAGCCATTTGAGGCCGAACGCACCGGGCGCGAGTATCCCTGTCGCCCAGAGGATCGCCGAGGAGACGTTGGCGATCTGGAATGTCAGGACGCGCATTTCGCAGATACCTGCAACCAGCGGAACGGATGCCCGCAACGGACCGGAGAAGCGGCCGATAAACACCCCAAGCCCACCCCAGCGTTCGAAGAATCTATGGCCACGCGGAAGCAGATCTGGGTAACGCTTCAGCGGCCAATAGTGCGAAACCCGGTCTCCCAGCCGCGTGCCAACCCAGAAAGACAGCCAATCGCCAAGTGCCGCGCCGACGATAGCGGCGAGCCACAACGGCCAGAACGCGATCCCACTTTCGCCGATCAGAAAACCGATGCCAACGAGGATCACGGTCGCGGGAAGTAAGAGCGAGATGAAGGCCAGCGATTCGCCGAAGGCCAGCATGGTCACGAGCGGAATGCCCCATGCCTCATGCGCCCGCATAAAAGCGATGGTCGCTTGCGTGATCTCGTCGAGCCTCATTCGTTGGTTTCCTGCTTCACCCCTACCAAGGCGACAAATCCCGATATTTAGAACCAACCCCGCCACTTGAACCAACCAACGGAATGATAGCGCTGAAAGCGATCATGGCCAGTCCATAGGGGTAGCCGAAGGCCCAGTCGTATTCGGGCATGGTCTTGAAGTTCATGCCGTAGATGCCCGCGATTAGGGTCGGCGGAATGCCAACGATCGAGACGATGGTGAGGATTTTGAAGATGTCGTTCTGGGAGATGCCGATCAGCCCGACCATGGCATCGAGCAGGAACTGCACCTTATCGGAGAGATGGACCTCATAATCGTCCAGCGAAGCCACGTCTTGCTTCAGGCCGTTCATTCGCGACGCTACCTTCTCGTCACCCCAGTCCCCGGCCATCGCGGACGCGAAATCGATGGCGCGCCCCAGGGCAAGCAAGGCATCGCGCTTTTCCGAGAGATAGTCACCCAGCCGGCCGACATGGCGCAACTGGGCGCGAATAACCTTGTTTGAGCGGATCGCCTTACGGCCCTGGCTGTCCGGCACATGGAAGGCGGCGGCAGAAAGGGTGCGCAGGTCCGTCGACTTCGTCGCCCGGCGAGGCGCGCGGCACCGTCGAGACCTGCAGCGGCTCCAGCGTCTCGCTGCCTTGGCGCCTGATCTCGAATTCGAGGCTGGCGTCCTCCGACGGAAGCGGTCGCGAGCTGTGAAAGCCCAGCAGCACTAGGAAAACGTGGCGCCGGCTGGTCTCTCGCATCCTTGACCGCGCCGGCAGCGGAGTGGCAGCAGTCACAAAGACCCTGATTGTCACCCTGAAACAGCTGAATGAGTAACTTATCTCGGCTTGTCGCAACCATAGTGTGGTTGACCCGGCACGCGCTCCGGATTTATTTTGGGAATTATCCGATCGTGACGTCGATTTCCATGCTGGAGGCCGCTATGCGGATAGGCACTTCTTTCTTGGTGCTGGCGACTGTGCTGGCGTCTTCAAATTCGTTTGCCGACCCTGTCCAAACGTCAGAAGACATCGTCAAGTTTTTCGGCAATGCGACTGATCTGGGCCCGTCGCGTGGAATATGCATCGGCACTGAAGACGAATGCAAGAGCAAAGCGGACGCGTCAGTGCCAACCGGCCTCGACATGTTGATCAATTTCAGCCTCGATTCTGCTGAGTTGCAGCCGGAGGCGCGAACAAAACTCGGCGAATTTGCCAAGGCGCTGAAAGACAACCGTCTAAGGGCGCATAACTTCATCGTCGAAGGCCACACCGACGCCTCGGGCTCGGCTATCTACAATCAAGGACTTTCGGAACGACGGGCGCAATCAGTGACGGCATTCCTCCTATCGAACGGAATCGAACCGTCACGCATCAGGGCAATTGGCGAGGGCAAAAGCCATCCGAGAGTCGCCGATCCCTACGACCCGGTCAACCGGCGGGTCGAGATGCGGATAAACTTGCCATAGTCATATTGGACTGCCGGGGGGGTTCGTCGCGTTGACATTCTCGCGGGACGTTCTGAGTTCAATGGTGCTCGAATGGCACTTAGGCCAACTCTAGAAAATGCCGCCTTCCGAATTTCGCCACCAATGTCGGGCTCTGCTCCGTCTGCGCGGCGCCTGACCTGCGGGTGATGGTCTGCCAACGCGCTTAACCGCGCGGCGGCCAGCGTTGATTGCTCACCCTTGACCGTCAAGAAGGGCTCGCAATTCATCGAGTTTGGTGTTTACGAACCAGCCGTAGTAATTCTCCACCGGCAGCTTTCGTCCGGATCCCTTTGCCGCAGCTTCGCGAAGTTCGGCTGCGCGACGTTGCGGCTGGCCGACATTGTAGAGCGTTGCTGTAATGCCCGGATTCCCGGAAATATCGAACCCCTCCTCGGCATACGCGTCGATCGCCTCCCGCAGGATGGCGGTCGTGTAGATCACGCTGCGCTTCGGATCCATGATGTCGCGGTAGATTGCCTGCGGCCGATCGGGTGAGAGCATTTCAAAGCCGCTCACCCGATTGACCAGGTCGGTCACTTCCAGCGCCGCCAGAGGGCTGATCTGGCCAAGCCCGAACGTCTGGCCGGCGAAGAACGGTTGAAAGAACGCCCTTTGAAAGGTCACGTTCTCATAGGCGACATTGCCGACAGTTTTTCCGAGGAACTGTGTGTTCCAGACGTCGGTTCGGCAGCTCCACAGTGCCGAACTCCCTTTGGCAGGGGTGCAGCCGGAAAATTCCGGGCGATTGACAAACGACTGCAGCGAAATGCCTTTGTAGCGGAATTCGAAATCCGCGTTGGCGTATGCCAGGGCCTTGACGTAGTAGGTTTGCGCCGCATCAACGCTGCTGACGTTGTAGGTATGTTCGCCGACAAGCGCGCCGACAACGTGGATCGGATCGATACCATAGGCAGCGGCCGTATCCTTGATCTGTTGCACGAGCTTTTTATCGTTACTCAGCAACGCCAGAATCTTGTGGTACTTGGCGTCGTAAGTTGTCTTGAAGGCGCGCGTCCTATTCGCTGACGCTGCGGGAATCGGCGGCTGCTGCTCGAACCGGTTTCCGGGAGGAACGACGGTGAGGCCCTTCGCGAGGGCTTCGAGGCCCAATCCGTTGGCAAACACCAGGACAAGGGCGGTCAGCGCCATGAGCGCGTGCCTAGTATTTTTCATGTGTCGCCCCCCGATGAGCAGGGGATACACCCACGCTCGCCGCCCGTTCCCGTATGAACCAATCAAGCTCGATCAGCGTGGCACGCCGGTTGTCAACGCATGACCGCGATCGCCGGGCATGATCGCGCCCTGGGTGTGACGTATCGGTCACTATGCTGGTGCTGACGCCAGCAAATCGTTCGCGGGACCGGCATCTCGGCCAACCTGTTGCCTTGCGAATCTTCGAACACGAGTCTCGCGTTGATCGAGCGTACCGCCCTTGGAAGGTTGCTTTTCACCCTAAACGTTATGATCGGTCCCGTCCGTCCAGGCTTAGCGCACCAAGTTCAGTAGTACGAGCTTGTCCGACCTTCCGCTCAAGCAGTCGCATTGGTGTATCTGCCGTCGGTCCTTGCTACGGATCGCTGCAACATAGTGGTCGAATGCACCTTTTCGTTCCCGCTTCGCAGATGCTAAACGTTCGCTATGCTTTACATTGAACTCGCGACCGTCGTCGTCCTGATCTGCATCAACGGCCTGCTTGCAATGTCGGAACTAGCCGTTGTCTCGGCGCGACCGGCTAGGCTCAAAGGTATGGCCGAACGAGGCCTGAAGGGTGCCAATCGTGCGCTGGCGCTTGGTGCCGATCCCGGAAAATTCCTATCGTCTGTCCAAATAGGGATTACATTGGTGGGCGTGCTTTCCGGGGCCTTCTCAGGCGCTACGCTGGGCGAGCGCCTGTCATTTGTCTTGGCCGCTAGCGGCGTGCCCGGCAACATTGCAGACGCCTTGGGTGTCGGTATCGTAGTGGCAGTCATCACCTATGCCTCTCTGATCGTGGGAGAACTTGTTCCCAAGCAGATTGCACTTCGCAATCCGGAGGGCATAGCAATGCGTGTAGCTCCGGCGATGGCCATCGTTGCGAAAATTGGCGCACCGCTGGTGTTCTTACTGGATTTCTCCGGTCGTGGTTTGCTGTGGCTCTTAGGTCAGAAAGGCGAGTCCCAGGAAAAAGTCACCGATGAGGAGATCAAAATGTTGGTTGCCGAAGCCGAGCATCACGGGACCATCGAGGCAGACGAACGCCGGATGATCGCGGGCGTCATGCGTCTGGGAGACCGGGCGGTGCGCGCCGTTATGACACCACGCACCGATGTGGACTGGATCGACATTACCTGGGAAGAAACGAGAGTGCGCAAGGCGATCATCGAGACGGAGCATTCTCTGCTGCCGATTGCCGAAGGTACGGTCGATGCAATGATCGGCGTCGTGCAGATCCGCAAGGTACTGGCGGGCATGCTCAATGGGCAGAAGGTCGATCTCAGGCCTCACCTGCAGAATGCGCCGATCGTGCACGACCAGGCGGACGCGCTTGATGTGCTGACAACACTGAAAGGAGCACAGGTGCCTGTGGCCCTGGTCCACGACGAGTACGGTCATTTCGAGGGCATTGTGACGCCGGCCGACATCCTTGAGGCGATCACAGGCGTGTTCCGTGCCGATCTGGAAGCCGAGGAAGAAACGGCCGCCGTGCAGCGCGAGGATGGGTCATGGCTGCTTGCCGGGTATATGCCCGTTGACGAGATGTGTGATCACCTTGCCATCGAGCTCCCAGAAAATCGCGATTATGAAACAGTTGCCGGTTTCATCCTGTCGCACATGCACCATTTGCCGGCGACAGGCGAAACGGTCGAAGCGGACGGCTGGCGGTTTGAAGTCGTCGATCTTGACGGCAGACGCATCGACAAGGTCATGGCCAGCAAATTACCCAGCGGACGCCGGCTCGCTCGGCATTAAATCAATGATCGCGCAGGATGGCCGCATGTCTCTTGCTGCCGTTCGCGACGATTGATTCACGCCTTGTCGGCAGAAGACGAGCGGTTCGAAGGCGCACATGCCAATTCGACCATGGACCGTGCCGCACGGATCAAAATATGAACGACAACCATCTAGCTGCAAACCGGCAAGAAATGTAGGCGGCTAGCCTCACACACGTATTGGGTGCGTGTTCGCTTGCGCATCACCGGGTATCAAAGCTAATGGAAACCCGGAGAGGACTTGGCTGCTTCAGCAGGTGAAAAGTGCTGCCTTTCTCACGGTTCTATGTCGCGTCGTGCCTGCTCGCAATTATAGCGCTGGTCGCCGTTCTCGAGCTCGGCCTACTTCCGGCACTGCTTTCGGGCCTTCTCGTGTTCAACCTCGTTCATTTCGCCGCACCGATGCTCCATCGAATCGGCGTCTCCAACAGCCTGACGAAAAGCCTTGCGTTGACCTTGGTGGCATTGATTTTCACGCTCCTGATAGCCGCCGCTATCTTTAGCGGCGTGTCGCAATTGACTGGCGGTTCGGAGAACGTCGTGACGCTCCTCAAGAAGATGGCCGAGATCATCGATACCGCGCGTGTCCATCTCCCGACCTGGGCGATGGCCTATTTTCCGTCGAATATCGAGGAACTGGAAGTCTTCGCGGCCCGGTGGCTCCGCGAACATGCCGGCCAGCTTCAACTCGTCGGGCGAGATGTCGGCGTCCTGGTGGTCCACATTATCGTCGGCATGGTGATCGGCGGCTTGATCGCGGTGAACTCGGCGGCGCCATCGGGCGAGCCTGGCCCACTGGCGATCGCGTTGGCGGATCGTGTCAAAATTCTGAGCAAGGCTTTTCGCAACATCGTGTTCTCGCAAATTCGGATTTCGGCGTTGAATACATTTCTAACGGCGATCTATCTCGTCGCTGTTTTGCCGTCCTTCGGAATCGATCTGCCATTCATCAGGACGATGATAGCGCTGACTTTCGTCGCCGGCCTTCTGCCGGTCATCGGCAATCTGATCTCCAACACCGTGATCGTCGTTGTCAGCCTCAGCATCTCCTTCCTTGCAGCGCTCGGCTCGCTTACCTTTCTCATCGTCATTCACAAGCTCGAATACTTCGTGAACGCCAAGATTATTGGAACGCGGATCAACGCGCGTGCCTGGGAGCTTCTTCTGGCGATGGTTTTCATGGAGGCCTGGTTCGGTATGCCGGGTCTTGTCGCCGCGCCGATCTATTATGCCTATCTGAAGGCTGAACTCACGATGCGCGGGCTAATCTAGGATTGGAGCAATGCCCGATCGAACGAAATCGGGTCGCGTCGATGGTTAACAGGCCAGCTAGCATCAGGCTCATTGATTAAGACGGAAGGCGACGGCGGCTGCGATGCAGATTGCCGAGAAGACGGTGTGTGCGTAGCGGTCAAATTGGGCGCGATGCGCCGCTAGTCCTTCAGCTTGGCGAACATGTTCTCGATGTTGTGACGTTGGCGGCATAGGGTGTTGTCGTCGTCGATCGGCTTGTTTCCGCTTTTGACCGGTGGGGTGCATTTTGAGTATCCATCCGGCGTGTCGCGCCTTGTTCGGGTGATGAACGAGTGGTCTTAAGCGTGCTCTTATGAGCGCACTTAGGAGCAGTTGATGGGTCACACCGATATGAGGAAGGGCATGCAGGGCCTGGCTTTGCTGGTGCAGCAGCACCTGAAGCGCGATCCCCACGGTGGTGATCTCTACGTTTTCCGCGGACGCGCCGGATCGCTGGTAAAGACATCTGGCATGACGGGATCGGTATGTCGCTTTATGCCAAGCGGCTCGAGAAGGGCCGCTTCATTTGGCCCCAGGTGAAGGACGGTGCAGTGTCGCTGACGAGCGCTCAGCTGGCGTGTTTGCTCGACGGGATTGACTGGCGCAACCCGCAGTACAGCTGGCGTCCGGTGAGCGCGGGATAGGACACGGATTTCCTCAGCCAAAGCGGCATTTTTTCGGTTGCACCGAGAGACAGTGTGCTGATTCATTTCGGTCATGGAAGCCGCCATTTAGCCCCTGCCGGACGATGTCGAAGCGCTTAAGGCCCTGGTTGTTTCGATGGGCGCCGAACTTGCCGCCGCGAGGGCTAAGGCGTCGGCCAGGGAAGCTCTGATCGGGCACCTCAAGCTGCAGATCGCCAAGCTCAGGCGCGAGCAGTATGGCCCCAGCGCCGAGCGCAGCCGCCGGCTCCTGGACCAACTTGAATTGCAACTCGAGGAACTCGAGGCCACAGCCAGCGAAGTTGACCTTGCCGCCGAAGCGGCGGCGACCAGGACGACCAGTGTCACCGCCTTCGAGCTTCGAGCGCAAACGGCCAGTGAAGAAGCCGTTTCCCGAGCATCTGACACGTGAGCGCATCGTCATCCCCCGCGCCATGTTCGTGTCCGACTTGCGGCGGGACGCGGCTTTCGAAGCTCGGCGAGGACGTGACCGAGACACTGGAGGTGATCCCGCGTCAGTGGAAGGTCATCCAGACGGTGCGCGAGAAGTTCTCGTGCCGGAACTGTGACGATCACCCAGCCGCGTGCGCCGTTCCCTTCGTTCTTGAAGGAACAGATTGATGTGCTCATCCCAATCAAGGGGCGCTGTCCCGTGCTCTTGAACGAACTTTCCAAACTCCTTGCGCAGGTCGGCAAGGTCCAAATCCCAAAGATGCTCACTGTTATCGGGGTTCATCGCGTTCACCAATTCCCATTCTCTCGGAAGTAAGTTGGCTTCGCGGTTGAGCCTTCAAGGTGGCAATGCGAGATAATTTGCTCGATTGCTAATATGCCCTTATCTTAGACAGCGCGGGGGGCCTCATATCTTCCCGCAGGGGCCGGTGCGGTTAAGCCCCACAAGCAAGCCCAACTGCACCGGCCATTCCCCTACGGCTGGGTAGCGGCCTTATCGGAATAGAGAAACCCGCCGCTGAGGGGGGACCATGGCGGCGGGTTCTGCACCTTGAATAGAGCGGCCATATTCCTGAGAAAGCCGCTGCACGACATAAACCCGCAGATGCGGCTCTTGTTCCAGACATTTTTTAAGCACCGGCCTGTCAGGCATATAATCCTATGGCCTTATCAGCGCTTTGCGATACACTTTCCGTTGAATTCTTTAGCACCAAGCGGGTTTCCTGCAGGTCGAGTTCCTTCTCGGCTTGTCGTACGGCGTCGTCAAACTGCTTTCGAAAATCACCAGCGATCCGATTGAATGTCTTCATCATTGCCCCCGCCGATCGCATTACTTTTGGAAGCTCCTCTGGTCCGAAAACAACGAGCGCCACCACAAAGATGACCACCAGGTGGGTCATGCCAAGTCCGAACATCGGTAAGTCCTCTCGCGCACATCGCCGGCAGTGACAATCTCTCCGCGGTTTTGCGTCGACCTATCGGGTAGCGGTTCGATCGACACCGCCGAGCCTGCCATCAGACCGCCTCGCGTGGGCCATTCCAGTATGCGCCGCGCGATTGTCGTCCATACTTCGCGCCATGTGGCACCACCCGTCAACCCGAATATCAAGCCATGCTCACAGCAAGCGGACACCACGCCGGAGCGGATGGCACACGGCCCAGAATCTTTGAAGCGGGCGCCTACTCCTTTTCTGACGAACTCGGCGGATTACGGGTCATTTCAGTCTCGGGAGCAGGAACGAGGGGCGCCCCCATCGTGGTCACCGGGGAACTTGAATCGGTTGATCCCGTAGCCCTGACCATAGGGACCATCCGGCCGGTTCAACCCTTCGGGCACTTTGGCAACTACGCCGCGGGTTTCATTCCCCTCAAGATCGTCGCCCTCAACAACAGTCGTCACGCCTGGGTCGAATTCGAGCTGGAGTTGCATTAGATTCTCAACAGCCGAGCGATTTCGGCGACGGGCTTTGGTTCGACAAGGCACGCCGCGGGACGGGTCCAATTTTGTCAAGCAGTTTAGCCGGACCTCACGACCGCCTCCTGTTCCGCAAAGGCAAGGTCGATCCGTGTAGCGATGGTGCGGACTTGGTCAGGCCTGCGAGCACAACCAGTTTCCCGGATGAAGGCCATTACTCGTCAAGACACCCACCCAGGAGGCGTGCTGAAAATTCGGTTCTGGGCGAATTTCACCGTTCACAAAACTGGGTCGGTGGCAGCGAGTTACTGCGCAATAACGTTGCTAATCTCGATCATGTTTGAGCGCACGCGCAACATGTAGAAGCCAATTGTCGTTAGGTGATTCGGCAGCAGCCAGCCGTCCTCGCGGCCGTTGGCGATGATTAAGGGCCGGATGCGCAGGGCCGAGACGAACTGCGCATCCATGGTGTCCCACAGGTTCTGCAGGTGCTTTTCCTTGATCACGTCCTCGAAATCGGCCTGGGCGCCCTTCATCAGCCCGTAATAGGCATAGAGCTGACCATAGGAGAACCAGAAGCGGTCGTCGGCGCGGAAGTCGAACCAGCCATTGTTGTGGTTCTCGGCGCGTTCCTTGAGGATCGCCGAGGTTGAGCCGATGTCGGAGGAGATGCGGTCGATATACTGTTTCAGATTGTCGGCGCGGGCATCGAACGTCGCCTGGCAGGTGGCCAGCCGAGCATTGAAGGAGCGCAATTTGCGAACCGCGCCGCGATAATAGCTCGGCGTCGGCGTCTTGGGTCCGAACGGGTTGAGGCCGAAATACCAGGTTTCCTCATCGAACTGCAGATTGCCGCGCGCATCCTGTAGGTCGGTGTCGATCTGCGATGTGGTGCGCACGCGGCCGAGATTGTCGGCAAGCTCGGTGGAGGTGCGCCGCACCGCCTGGTTGATGCCCCGCTGGAACGAGGCCTTGTTGTCCATGAACGGCGTGTGGTCCCAGTCGATGCCGAACAGGCCGAGTTTGTAGAGGATCATCGACGAGATCCAGGCATTCTGGTTGACGTTGAAATCGGTGAGGTCGGCCGCGACCTGGGCGATACCTGAATTGCCGCAGGTCTTGGCGGTTTCGGTGCCAGCGCCGGCCGCGACCTGTTCGCCGGCGGAAATGTTGCGGTTCTCGAAGGTGTATTTGTCGACGTAGTTGGGATCGAACTTGTTCCACCACTGGGTGGCGTAGAAGAAATTGGCGTAGAGGCCGATCAGAACCAGAAGCGCGAGGCCGACCACAGCCTTCAGGATCCAGCCGCGCTGTGTGTACCAGCGCCCGGCCCACAGGAACGGCCAAAGGATCACGCCGGTGGCGAGGCCGATGCCGCGGCCGATCCACTGGAAGATGCGGGTGAAGAAATTCACGATCGGATCAAGCATGGCTCTCGTTCACCCCTTCAGCATGATGCCAAAAAGTTGCAGACTTTTTGGATAACATCATGCGCCAAAACAATAGGTTAGAACGAAATGACGGCTCATTTCGTTCTAGTCAGTCAAGCCGTAAAGGCGCGTGCGAAACGCCACCTTGTCCTTCAAATATGTGGTTTGCCGGTTTTCAAACCGCATGGTTATCGGCACACACCATACCTCGCCTAGCCATTCGCACACGACAGGCAATTTCGGCGCTTTTTATGAGCGCGCCTTCGTGCCAGTTTACTTCGTTCTGATATCGATAGACGTTCGCCAAATGCAAGCAGTGTGCCTCTGCGAGATGCCCGTCTTGACGTTTGAGACTGCCAACATCATCTAGTGTTCGCTCAGCCCCAGACTTCTGGCTCTGTGCGAGTTCGGCCTCAAGTGGTTGCAGGCGCGGACGTGATGGGCACCAAAGGCGGACCGTCATTGTCGGCCTCTGGCAGGGGCAGGCATCAATCGTAGGTGCCGCGAACGGCTATGCTCCCGGTTCAGGTCGAGTTCGATATCGAAGGCAAAACAATCGGCAACTCACGAGCAATCCGGCAGTTTCGTCTTGGGCTAGTTTAGAACCTGATACAGTGCGCCGCTGGCACAATCGTAGTAGCCAACCCGCCGCCGACAACTCTCGGGCAGATTTCTAGTGCGACAAAAGGACAGGCAGGCGCAGATCGCCAAGAACGCTTTTGGTTGCTCCACCCACGACAAAATCTCTCATCCGGGAATGGCCGTATGCACCCATAACAAGCAGATCGGCGCCCATGCTGACAGCGCGCGCCTGAAGCGTAACGCCAATGGGGCGATCTTCGAGGTCGATTGAGATCCCCTCAGCGGGAAAGCCACGCTTTCTCAGGCTCAGGGCGAGGCGTTCGCCAATATCGCGCAGCGACTTTTCGTCTGTCACTGTCAGTACCGTTATCTTTGAGGCACATTGCAGAAACGCGTGCGCATCGGCAACGGCCCGGGCCGCAACGCGGCTACCATCCCAAGCGATGATGACATGATCGATCGCACCAACGTTTGCGTCTTCCGGCAGAATTATGGTTGGGCGACCCGAACCAAACAGGACCGCATTAACGGTCATGCGCGCAGTCTGGTTATTTGGCTCCAACCCAATCAAAGCAAAATCGAAATAGCGTGACTGAGTTGCCGCAACATCGCCGATAGATGCTGGCTGAACAGCAATCTCCTCGGTTGTGAGGAGCGATCCGACGCGTGCCGCTTCAGCTTTCAATGCCTCCAGCAAATCGAGCCCATGCTTGCGGCTGGTCGCTTCTGTCTCCCGGATCATTTCGGGAAGATCGATCAAGTATCGCGAAACCGGATTGGAAATACCCGGAATATCGACATTGATCGTCAATGCATGAAGTGCGGCACCAACGTGCTTGACCACCGCGATTGCGTTTGATGCGATTTTGGTGGAATTCGCTTCCGGATACGTCGCCAGAGGAAGTAAGGCAATTTTGCTCATCAGACCTCACCCCGTTATTTCGACCGCCGCCGACCATTGGCCCAATGCGTGTCACACTCAAGCCAGCCATTTCAGCCTACAAAAACTCAGACGACCGAGGGTTGTTACTGCCTATCCAAGGCGATCTTGCGCCGCGCCGATTCCGTCCTGAACGACTGTGGCTATAATGGCAGGCATCCAGGAACAGAGATGGCAAATGACGATTGGCCTGCTTGTTGCCATGAGCGCAGTGCCGCTCGCAAGCATTGTTTGAACAGTAGCGGTAGCCGATGATGTGGCCGCAACCCAGCGGTTCACGATCCGCGCCGGGGAAACCACGTTCCGCGACCATCCTGCTAAATCAGGATACCGGCCAACTTGGATGCTGGGAGGCTGCGACACAACTTGGAGCACCCGACGCGCCAGTATTGTGTCCCCCACATCATGTCCGACAGGACGCGACATTTGAAGATGCGGTAGGTCCTCTTTTTCCACGATCGTGTAGGATTTTCAGTTACCGACAGGATAATATGCTGAATGATGAAATGGCACTTTGCTTTTCGCGAGCGAGGTACTCCAAAGCTGAGCACGTGGGGACGTGATCAGGACCCGACATTCGCAACTGAGCTTTGGCGTTCAAAGGAACCAAACGCGTGAACCATCAGGCGGTGGAGCAAGCTGACACAAGAGCGGGAGGGGTTGAAGCTGTCGATCGCGCGCTTTCGATCCTCGGGTGCTTCACAGAGCATGACGAGGGTTTAAGCCTGGCTGAGATATCTTCTAGAACGGGCCTATACAAAAGCACGATCCTTCGGTTAACGGAATCCCTTGTCCGCAGTGGCTACATTGTTCGCATGGCGGACAAGCGCTTTGCTGTCGGCCCTACGCCGATGATATTGGCCTCATTCTACCGTCGTCGTTTTAAGATAGAGGCATTCGTTCGGCCTCTCCTTTTGAGCCTTGTCGAACAGGCGGGTGAAAGCGCATCGTTTTTTCGAAAGGAGGGAAATGACGGAATTTGCCTATTTCGCGCAGACTGTCGTCATTTGATCCGTGATCAAATCCGAGAGGGTGATGTGCTTTCGCTTGACGGTCACGCAGCTGGCCAAGTGCTTGCACGGTTCAGTACCGCTAAGCCTAGGACGCGAACAGCTCTTATGGCGAAGATTCCGTTTATATCGCTCGGGAAGGGAGATTCCGAAACAGCTGCGATGGCCGTACCGGTTTTTTCAGGCAGCGAGGGCTTGATCGGAGCGCTGGCTGTTTCTGGGCCGCTGACCAGATTTACGCCGGAAAAGTTGGTCAGCATCAGACCGCTTTTGCTGGGTTTTGGCGAACGTCTATCGATATCCCTTGCGAGCAAACAATATGCACAAGCGCGCTCATAGAATGGTCGTGACCAGCACGTGTCTGCTTAAGGGAAGGGGAGTAGCAGTTGGGGCGGATTGGTGGCAAGCGAGGCTCCAAGTCGGTTACTCTCTGCTCTGTGGCAAGTGGTCCCGCCAAACATGACTGGAATCGACATCGGCCCCTTGCGGACATGACTGCCAGTGAGCGTCCAAGCATAATGCGCACCAATCAAAACGATAGTGACGATCTGATCCGCCGCGCTTTGGCCGCGTTCAATTCCGGCAATCATCGCCAAGCGATCGATGTGTGCGAATTGGGCCTGAAGCAGCACCCAGGCGACCCGGCGCTTTGCCATCTTCTGGCGGCTGTATTGTTCGCCAAGGCAGATCTGCCGGAGGCTCGTGCGCACATCGAAGCAAGCCTTGCCACTCGACCCGACAATGCGCCCGCCTTGATACTGGCATGCCGGATTGCCCGGGCCGAAGGCAGGTTTGAAGCGGCGTTTCAGTTCCTGGACCGCGCGGCAAGACTGTCATCTCAGGCGGAAATGCTCGTCGAACGGGCACGCACCTTCGATCAAGCAGGCGATGCCCCTGCGGCGAGCGCGTCCTGGACACTTGTCTTGCAACGGGATCCGAAATCCGGGGAGGCAGCGGCGCGCCTCGGGCGCCTTGCATGGCAGCGCCGAGCGGCTGTCGAGGCGGAAGGTCTGCTCGAACGCGCAGTCGCTGGCGGCGGGCATCCGTCGGCCTGGTTCGACCTCGGGCTGGTACGTCAGGACATGCGCAAGTTCGGCAGCGCTGCACAGGCCTATCGACGCGTGCTTGAGATGAGCCCGGCGCCCCGGAAGCGGCTGTCAATCTGGGTGTCGTCCTGCAGGAAACCGGCGACCTCGACGAGGCCATGGCAGCGTATTCATTAGCCTATGGTCTCAGCTCATCCACCTTCAGCGTCATCGCCATGGCGCTGACGTCGGCGCCAAGGGGCCGGCTGTGGCTTGATGAGAAAGCGCTGCGTCGCTCACTCGCTGGCGGAGCGTCCCCGCCTGGCGCGAAACCGCTTGCGGTAGACGCCGGGCGTTGACAGGACATCGGCGACCGTCTGCGCATAGGATGCCTGTCGCTTTTCGTCGAACACTTCGTATTCGAGCTGCGGCGCGGCCCGCGTAACCGCAAAGCACTGCGCGACTGGAGTTC